>CAKQSU010000186.1 GCA_934273135.1 uncultured Clostridia bacterium | reverse complement strand
AAAATCGTACCTTGCGAGCTTATCCACTATGTTTTTAAGCCTTTTAGGCGAAAACTTTGCGGCTTGTTCCTTTGCTTTTTTTACGGCAAATTCCTTGCAGGAAAGCATCGATGCCGTTTCCGCAAGAGACTCCTTTGTTACGGAAGCATAAAACATTCTTCGAATCTGATAATAAAGAGAAACGAAAAGAATCTGTTTTTCGCTCGGCGAAGAAATATCGTCGAGGACCTTATACGCGTTTTTAAAGTCCCGCCGCGCGATAAACTCCACTATCTGATAGGTTTTATAATCCGTATCCTTTGCAACCAGAAGCTCGACCGCCTCGTCCGTAACTTCTTTACTTTCGTAAGCGTAATCGATCAGCTTTTCCGTTTCCTTCGATATCCGCGTCATATCGCACAAACAATATTCCGCGATTTTTGAGCAGACCGATTGCGTCACCGAAACGCCCGCCTTTGCCGTCTGCGCCTTGATATATCTGTAAATAACCGATTCGTCGGCTTTTTTGCACTCTACCGTCGTTACGTTTTTAAGCTTTTTAAGCGCGTCCGACGTTGACGAATTGACGATGATAAGCACCGAAGTGTCGCTCGGCTCGTCAAAATATTGCTTAACGCTTTTTTGCTTTAAGTCAGCCGCGGTCGGATACCATTCGCTTACTTCGACAACTCTCTTTTCGCTCATAAACGGGCAGATTTTAAGGTCTGCGATTATCGAATCGAGCCCCGTTTTCAGCGTTGCGCCTTCGACTTTAGTAAAGTTGAGCGAAGGCTCGCTCAAACACCTGTTTTTAATAAGCTCCGTTCCGCGCGTGCGAAAAAAACCGTCCTCGCCCTCCAAAAGGTAAACGGGAAAAACTTCTTCTTTAAGAGATTGTTTCAATTCTTCGAAACGCATGTGAAACGCTCCTTTTCGTTTTTTTCTAAATAAACGCGAGCAAGCAAAACGGAAGAGATATCGCCGCGCCCCTTTTTAAGCTTTCGGGAAAGTTAAACTTATCCGAAACGATAACCAAAACAAGGTACAGTAAAATCGTCGGGAAAAAAGCGGGAACTATTTTTACTACCTGTCCCGAAAGCGATACTTCGGAATATAAAAAGGCAATCGCGCCGGACAAAACTTCGGCGGGTTTGAGCAAGAAAGCAAGCGCGGGAAAAAACGCCGTTATCCACCCGCCCACGAAAAGCAACGTAAACAAAACGCCGATCAGCGGAATGGTTAAAACGTTGAACAACACGGTCAACACGGAAATCCGACCGCTCATGTACGCTATTATCGGAAAAGTACCGAAAAAAGCCGACGCCGAAACAGAACAAGCGGAACGCAGTTTTTCCGGCATAAACGCAAGGATTTTCGAAAACGGCTCGCTTAAAAACGCAATGGAATACACCGCGCCGAAAGAAAGCAGAGTGCCGTATGCGAACAAGCTTTCCGGGAATATCGTTATCACTACGATAAACGCCGTGGATATCGAATTGAGAAAATCGTATTTTAAGCCCGTAGACACGGAAAAACCGAGTATGGCGCACATTATGACCGCCCTTAAAGAGGAAACGGAAAAACCGCAAAACCCGGCGTACATAAACGACACAAGTGCGACGATAAGCGTCTTAGGGACTCGCCTTACGCCGAATTTTTCGAGCAGAAAAGAGAGCGCGGCGGCAAGGAACCCGACGTGAAGCCCCGATACCGCGAAAATGTGAGCGACGCCCGCAAGAGAAAACTTTTCGTAAAGCTCGCCAGACACATAACGCGTGTCGCCGAAAAGAAGAGCAACGCAGATACCGCCCTCCGTTTCTCCCAGGTTTTTAAGAAGCGCGTCCTCGGCAAGAGCGGAAACCTTCGAAAATATGTCGGCTGTTTTTTCAAGTACGGTAACGGAAGCGTAGTAAGCTTCGTAATCGTAGGAATTTCTAAGAGGATAAACGTTGAAATCTTCGTAAGAAACAAACTTTGCTTTCCCCTCGATTTTCACGATATCGCCGACCCGCAAACTCAATCGGGTTTTGAACCTGATTCCGCCCTCTAAGTTTCCCGAGCTGAAATTTTCGGCAATCGCCGTATATTCGCCGTCTTTAAGCGAAACGCTTTTTATGCGCCCTTCGCCGCAAACGGAAACGTAACCGTCAAAAGCTTTGCTTTCGTTTTCGTAAACTTTAAAGCTTATCGAAAGAAAGCCGACGAAAAAGAAGATTACGGCAAACATTACCGTTAAAAACCCTTTCAATTCAAGAAAGAAAAACGACAACGTAAGCGCAACGACGCCGACTGCCGCCGCAACGACGAAAGGAAAAGTCAAACCGAACGAAGCCGAAGCAAAGCCGACGACGACGCCTGAGGCAAGAGCTATTGCCGCAATAAGCGGAACCCTCGGATTGCAAAACCTTTCTCCCTTTTCTTTCTTTGTTTTCTCTCGTTCGTCGTTCATTCCTTTTCCGCCGTAAAACGCCGCGCGAACGGCGTAAAAATTCAAGCAATATATTTTAATATATAACAATCTTTGTTTTTTGTCAAGTATAGACGAGCTTTAAAACCATATACGCCTAAGCTGCAGCAAAAAAATTAAAAATCGGAAATGTTTTTTCGGAAAATATATCAAAACGCTTGATAATATTCTATCGATTGGATAAAATATAATTATCTGAGGCGTGCGAGGCGGGGTTTTATTCTCTCCACAGTCATTAAAAGGGAATCCGCGTTCTTTGCGCAGAGGCGTTTGCTCTCGGCTGTTGTCTATTATGCAAGCCGTTTTAATGAGAGCGGAAGAAGCGTAAAGGTAGGATACCCACCTGCACATAAGCGGGTTGAGTCGGCTCCGTACGGCGCATTCGGGAAGAAGCGGTGTTCCCCCTCCGCTTCTTTTTTCGTGCAAAAAATTACGCGGGCGACCTAAAAAGTCGTCCGCGTGTTTACATAGTTTATTTTTCCGGCTTAATTTCAGATAAGCTCGAACAAAGTGTCGGTAAGCTTAGTCGGGTCGTCAACGTTAAGCCCCGCGATAAGCTTAGCCTGCTCGTACAAACAATATACGATTTTGCCGAACTTTTCGTCGTCGTTGACGTTTTCTTTAAGTTTTTCGTACACGGGGTGATTGACGTTTATTTCAAGCACTTTTTGCGCTTTTGCGCCCTCTCCGCCCGGCATAGCCGATAAGACCTTTTCCATCTCGATAGAAACTTCGCCCTTGCTCGAAAGGCACACGGGGTGATTTTTGAGCGAACCGCTGCCATTTACTTCGACGACTTTGCCCTCAAGTTGCTTTAAAGCTTTTTCGGCGACTTCCTTGTCTATCTCTACTTTTACTTCGTCAAGACCGATATCGCCGCTTTCTACCGACATAAATTCTCTGTCGTCGTATTTGCGAAGCATCTTTATGCAGAATTCGTC
>CAKQSU010000185.1 GCA_934273135.1 uncultured Clostridia bacterium | reverse complement strand
CCCTCATCCCGGGCGCGAGGATAGGTCTCGGCAACCTTTTCATCACGCTTTCCCTCGTCTGGCTCACCCTTCCCGAAACGTTGATTTTGCTTATCGTCAAGTGCCTTGTTTCGGCGATGTTCGGAAGCCCGATTTCTATCGTTTACAGCCTTATAGGCGGACTTTTGTCCGTTACGGCGAGTTATTTTATGCTTAAATATCTTGAAGAATTTCTCTCTCACGCCTCAATGAGCGTAGCGGCGGCGATAATACATAATTTGAGCCAGCTTGTCGTTTTCGCGCTCGTCACAAGGACTGCGGAAGTGGTTTTCTACGCCCCGTACTTCATAGCGTTGGGCGCGCTTGCCGGCGCGCTTGTCGGCATTATAACCACGCTTTGCCTTAACCTTATCAAGAACCCGTTCGGCATAATAAAAACCGAGCATGAACAAGTCGGCATCATAAAAACCGAACATGAATAAATCGGCATCACAAAAACCAAGCATGAATAAATCGGTATAATAAAAAATAAAAACCGAGCATCAATAAAAAAACTAATTTTCGGAGGAAAATGCGTTGCTATTACACTCAGGCACATTCGACCGCGGCGTTAAAATTCCCGGTCGCAAAAATCTTTCGTCGGACAAGCCAATCACCGTTTGCCCGCCGCCGGACAAGCTGTACGTCTGCCTTGCTCAGCACATCGGCAAGATAGCGCAACCGCTCGTCAAAAAAGGCGATTACGTAAAGAAAGGTCAGCTTATCGGTCAAGCCGACGGCTTTGTCAGCGCGAATATCTATTCGGGCGTTTCCGGCACGGTGTCGGCGATTACAAACCTTGTAACCGTCGGCGGAGTCAAGCCTTTCGTCGTCATCGACAACGACTTTAATTATGAAGAAGTCACTCTCGACAAAATCGACGTAGAGGACGGCGCGGCGGTCATCGCGCGCGTAAAGGAAGCCGGCATTGTCGGCTTAGGCGGCGCGGGCTTTCCTACCCACGTCAAACTTTCTCCGCAAAACGAAGTGGACGTTCTGCTTATAAACTGCGCCGAATGCGAGCCGTACTTAACTTGCGACGCGCGCGTCATGATAGAGCTTACAAACGAAGTCGTCGAGGGCGCAAAGATAATAGCGCAAGCTCTCAAAGTCAAGCGCATAATTTTCGGCATAGAAGAAAACAAGCCCGAATGTATCGCAAAAATTTCAGCTTACGACGGCGTTGAAGTAAAACCCTTAAAGGCAAAATATCCGCAAGGCGGCGAAAAACAACTTATATACGCATGTACGGGTAGAAAAGTCGGCTTGGGCAAGCTCCCCGCAACAACGGGCGTAGTAGTCGTCAACGTGCAGACGGTCGAAAAAATTTACGAAGCAACCGTCCTTAATAAGCCGCTTTACGACCGCGTTATGACCGTCACGGGCGACGGCGTGAACGAGCCTTGCAACCTCCGCGTAACCGTCGGCACCCCGTACGAAAAAATCTTGAAAGCGGCGGGCGGGCTTAAAGAAGCGACTGCTAAGCTCATTGCCGGCGGACCGATGATGGGCAAACCTCTGCCCGGTATCGTCGGATACTCTACAAAAACCGACTCGGGGCTTCTTGCTCTCGGTAAAAAGTACGCAAACCTTTCTTCGCCGACCGCTTGCATAAACTGCGCGCGTTGCGCTTCCGTTTGCCCCATGCATTTAAGCCCCATGTACCTTGACTTGTACTCCTGCCGCGGCGAATGGAAAAAGACCGACGACTATTTTGTCAACGCTTGCATAGAGTGCGGCTCGTGCGCATACGTCTGCCCCGCAAAACGCGACATCGTCGGCAGCGTAAGGGTGGCAAAGGCGAATTTAAGAAATATGAAGAGGTGAAAATATGAGCAAGTTTATAATATCTTCTTCTCCCTCGATTCGTTGCCCGAGAACGACGAAGGGCATAATGGCGGACGTGTGTATCGCGCTTTTGCCCGCCGCAATCTTCGGAATAGTCTCTTTCGGCTACCGCGCGGCAATCGTTCTCGCTCTCTCCGTCCTCTCTTCCGTAGCGGCGGAAATCGTGTGGAACGTAACTTACGGCAAACAAAAAATAGGCGAATCGTTTAAAAAACTCGACTTAACTTCCGTCGTAACGGGGCTTATCCTCGGCATGAATTTAGGCTCGCAAGTAAAGTGGTATATGCCGGTTTTAGGCGGAATATTTTCGGTAATCGTCGTAAAAATGCTGTTCGGCGGCACGGGCAAAAACTTCGTCAACCCCGCCGCCGCGGGCAGAGTTTTCCTCGCGATAAGCTTCCCTTCGATTATGCTTTCCGGCTGGCTTCCGTCGGCAATTCCCGCAATATCCTCTTCGTCTGTTTCTACCGGCGCAACTATTCTTGGCGGCGCGATAAAAGGCGAGAGCGAACTTTCCCTTTTAGATATGTTCTTAGGCTCGGGAATGGCGGGTTCTGTTGGCGAAACATGCAAAGCGGCGATACTTATCGGCTACCTTTATCTTTCGATTCGCGGCGTTATCAAGTGGCAATATCCGCTTGTCGCCGTGCTTACATGCGGGGTTGTGTCCGCGCTTGCGGCGTGGAACGTGAAAGCCTTTCTTCCGGGCATGCTCTCGGGCGGGCTTATCTTCGCGGCTGTCTTTATGGTAACCGATTACGTCACTTCGCCGGATACCAAGCTCGGCAACTACGTCTACTTCGCGCTTTTCGGCGCGGTTGTAGCCCTTTTGAGATTTAAAAACGAAAGCGAAGTCGTGTCGTACGCGATACTGCTTCTTAACTTCGTCGTTCCGCTTATCGACAGATTTTTAAAGCCTGTCCCTTTCGGAACGGAAAAAAAGATTAAGGAGGCGAAAAATCAATGAAAAACGAAACACTTAAGTGCGTCGTTACGCTCGCCGTAATCGCAGTCGTTTGCGGACTTCTTCTGTCCGTGTTCAACGCGCTTTTGTACGTTGCGCCGAGCCTTACCGATTTATCCGATTCCTATGCGGGCGAATGGGTGAAAGAGGACCTGAACACTAACTACTCAAAGACTACTGGTGGCAACGTTTCGCTCGTCGCAATGCTTAAAGAAGGGGAAAAAGAAGTCGTCGGCTTAGTCGTCAATACCAATGCCGACGGAAAGTTTTCCGGCTCAAAAGTCGCCGTATATATCGATAAATCGACTTCTTCTATAATAAAAGCCGTGCCGATAGAGCAAGGTTCGACGGGCGGGTTCGACCTTAATTACGCTTCCAATAAAGCGGGCGGCGCGCTTAAAAGTTACAAGGACTTCGAGGGCGCGGTTATCTCGGGCGAAACGGTGACGGACGGCTATTCGGGTCCTAAAACGGGCGCGACCAAAACGGTAAATGCATTTTACAAAACGTTTAACATAGCGGCTTACTATTATTATAACGTATACGGAGGGGCAAAC
>CAKQSU010000184.1 GCA_934273135.1 uncultured Clostridia bacterium | reverse complement strand
GTCTTGATTTTTGTAAGGGCTATCTTTAAAAGTGAAAATCACGTTATTAAGCCCGCGTTCCAACTTCGTTTTGCAAAGCTTGACGGCGGTTCTGTTGCCGAAAAGCGCATAGTCGCCCGCAGTTGCCGATTTCCCCTCGAAAACGGCGTTGTCCGATATCGGTTTTTCTTCTTCGTTAACAGAAAGAGTAAAGAGTTCGTTAGCTTTCATTACTTTCGTTTCCTTGGGCTTACCGGAATCGTATTCGGCAACGCAACCGGAAGAACCTATCATGTAGATTTCTGCGGAGGTATAGTCGTATTCGGCAAAATAATTAAATGAAAGCGTTTCGCCCGCGATAAAGTTACGGCAGAAAGAATTGCCGGACATATACCCTCCGACTGCTCCGCCGGTAACAGCCCTATTATTGCTCATAGTTCCCTTTTCCGCTTCGATTAAAACGTAATCGGTAAAGGACGAGCTTTTTTCGTATTCGCAAGCGGAAGCGCAGTAAGAATAGAAGCTTTTTATGAGCTTAGCGGAAGCGTCCGTCGCCGATTGTTTGGAAAGAACGAGAGTAGCGAGAGAATAAGTAAGACTACCCTTTTCGTTGCCGTCGACGATTACCTTAAAAGTATATTCTTTGTCGTAATCCAAAACGGAAAAGTCCTCGTATAAGGCAATTAGCCGTCCGTTTTGAGTCTTAGGCACAACTTCGGCTTTCTTTTCGTTATCGGCGTAAATTTCCACTTTCACTTCATTATAATCAAAGTTTAACGCAAAGGAGCCGAACGGTTGAGCGTTGCAATCGAAGCGCAAACCCGTTTTCCACGCAAGGCTCGAATCGCCTTGTATAGCGGATGACACGGGCGTTAAATCTTCGTAATAAATATCGCTACCGTAAACGCCGTCGCCAACGGTGTTTTCCACGGTTTCGTCAAGATACTTTTGCGCCGCGCCGCCGTAACAAAGCGTGTCGTTGGCTAATGTTTTGAGCTTTGCGAGCGAATATTCGGTGTACCCCTCGTCCTTAAAGGTCTTTTCTTTTAACGCGTTAAGGTAGTCTTTTACGCAAAAAGTTCCTTTTAAAGGCGTTTGTTCTTTTCCCGCGACGGAATAATTCACGGTAATGGTTACCGTTTTATCCATGTGTTGCGCGCTCAACCCTCTGTACGTAAAAAGGTATTCGCCGTCCGTTCCTTTTTCGCCGATAACTTCGTCGTCATATTCGCCGAGGCTTCCCGCCCAAGAAAAATTTGCGGTAGCCGCAGTAACGTCCGCGCCGAGGTTTGTTTCGATTTTTATCGCGATATCCTTGCCGAGATTAAGCCTTGCGCTTAAAGCGGGCTGTTCGCCTGCGTTTGCTGCCGTCAAGCCCGCCGACAACGCGAAAGTGCTTGCCACTACGAAAAGTACCGATAATAATAATTTTTTGGTATTCATTTTCTTTACTCCTTTAACCTTTATTCCCGGTCCAGATTTCGCCTTCATAGCCGAAAGGCTCTTTTGCGTCGCTCGTTACGATAACGCTTTCCGAAGAAATTTTTACAACCTCGACAAGCGGCGGCGTAAAGCATTTTTTTACTTCTTTTTTCATGTCTAAAACTCCTTAATTTTTATTTTTAAGCGTATGAGCGGCGCGCATGCGCCGCTCTTTTCATTGCCAAAAGGCAATGAAAACTTAGCTTTTTATTTTTCGCTTATTGCGCCTTCTTTAACTTTCTTTTTGCGAAAGAGAAAGAACGTCGCAACGCCTACGCCGCTAACGACTACAACGTCGAGCGCGATAAGACCTATGCACCAGTAAGGCGTTTGCTTTTCGCCCTGCACAAAAGTGCCGACGTTGGTTTTGATGATATCTTGCGAATGGTCATGATTCTTGGAAATCGTGTACGAATTGCACCACGCGTAGATAATATCTTTCGCGGCTTTTCTTGCCGCCGCCACGAGCGTAAGGTCGCTTTTATCTATCGTATCGCCCGTGCCTACGCCGAGCATAAGGGTTACGCCGCCGTACAAACTCTGTTTAATCGGGTTATAGCTTGCGCCCATATAAGAGTCGGTTACCACGCTGCCCTTAAAGCCCCATTCGTCGCGGAGAATTTCGGTAGTCATAGCTCTGTTTGCGCCCGCCCAGACTGCGCCGACGCGGTTAAGAGCCGTCATAATGCCGTTCGCGCCGCCCTCTTTTACTGCGATTTCGAACGAGCGGAGATACTTTTCTCTAATCGCTTGCTCGCTCGCCCAGGTGAAAAGCCCGATTCTTCCGCTTTCCGTTTCGTTGAGAGCAAAGTGCTTCAAGTACACGTTCATACCGTTCGCGATTGCGCCGCGGCAGGATTCCGCCGCCATTTTGCCGGACAAAAGCGAGTCTTCGGAATAATATTCGCTGTTTCTTCCGCAGAACGGAGAGCGTTGAATATTCGCGCCGGGGGCGTACCAGCCGTTGTTGCCGCTCGAAAGCGATTCCGCCGCGACGGACAAGCCGAACGAATAAGACAAAGTAGTGTTCCAGCTTTGCGCTATGACGACGGGCATGCAGTACATAGTCCAGTTTTGCTTATCCGAGCCGCCCACGCCCGCGACGTGACGGTTAAGCCCCGAAGGCCCGTCGCTGTCCAAAAGCTTTGGTTTGCCTATCGATTCGACCGCAACGTTATAGTAGTTGCCGTCCTGAACGAGCTTGAAAATCTCGTCGTAGCTCATCTCATTAAGAAGCGTTTCCCATTCGGGCGCGTCATAACCCGTTTTCGGGTTGCCGAGCTTTTGAACGAGTTCGTCGTTTACCTTTGCGTTTTTAAGCCCGCCGTTCAGCTCCGAAAGGGAGAAATACGAGCCGTCTTCCTTAGTGACTAAGCGAAGATTGCTTTCAACCGAAGTAGTTATTTTTTCGGTTACTTCTTCGACTTCGGGAACGAAGCTCTTCGCCTCGTTGACCGCGCTACCGGTTCTCGCTTTTGCCGTTTCGGTCGGGAAAGTGCCTGCAAAATCGGAGCGGGAAAGCAAACCTATTTTGCCTTGGGTAGAATCGGAGCCGTCGGTCGCACAGTTTGCGTAAGCGTTGACCGTTTCTTTAACGAATTCTCCCGCTTCGTTCTTTCTTATTACGTCGTACTTGCTGAATCTGCTGCGCACTTCATTTCCCGTCACGGGGTCTTGACGGAATTTGAGATTTTTACTAAGTCTGTAAGTTACGCTCGCGTTCTCGCAATCGTCTTTTGTGTGAGAGTCGTTCATCAAAACGACCTCATAATCGCCGCCGTCAAGCTCGTAACCGTAATTCCTGTTATGGTTGCGGTCGTAGCAATCGTAGCTCGCCATATCGTAAGCGTTGAATTTAAGCGTTACTTTCGCGGTCTGTCCCGGTTCTATCATACCTGTTTTTGCAAACGCGGCAAGGTTCACGCTTGATT
>CAKQSU010000183.1 GCA_934273135.1 uncultured Clostridia bacterium | reverse complement strand
GAGCGTGAGGGATGCTGTACTGAACGTACTGCGCCCGAACGGTCGCTAAAAAGCGCGAAAAAGACGCCTTTTAGGTATTGAGTAGATAAGGAATGCAATCCCTACGGATAAATTTTATTTGCTAAAAAAATTTTGCGGAAATTTTTTTTCAGGCGCAAAAAAAGGACGGCAGATAAAGCCGTCCGCACGTCCCTTAACGGGGATAATTCGTTAAGGCGAAAACGATAATAAAACGAAAATTATGCCGCAAGAGAGCAGAAACCGCAAATAAAACTCCCTTTGCGTAGGAGAACGTTTAAACCGCTTTATATACCACGGACACGACAAAGAAAACCAATAAACCGTTGCCCGCGACTCTCGTTTCGCCATGTTTTATTTTATCATTATAAAAAGCCTTTTGTCAAGGCTTGAAAGGCATATTTACGCTTAATTTTTAATTTTCTTTTAACTTCGAGCCGCGCCGAAGCCGAAAAATCTTCTTTTTAACCTTTTTGCGCTTGAATTTGCGCGAAAAATGTGATATCATTTAGCTACATAACGAAAGGAGCGCAACAACATGGATATAAAAGAATTTCTCGATTCCTCTTACACGGCGTTTCAGGCTGTGGACAACGGAATAAAAATGCTTGACGAAGCGGGCTTTTTTCGCATAGACCCCGCAAAGTCGCCCGAAATAAAGGTCGGCGGCAAATACTTTTTTACCGTCAACTCGACGACACTTATCGCTTTCAAAATAGGTAAGGAGAAAAAGTTCTACGTTGCGGAAAGCCACACGGACTCACCCGCGCTGAGAATAAAAGGCAACAAAACGATAGACAGCCCCGAAGGAAAACGCTTAAACGTCGAAAAGTACGGCGGACTCGTTCTCTTTTCTCTCGTCAATTCGCCCCTTAAAATCGCGGGCAGAATTATCGAAAAAACCGAAAACGGCGTTAAGGAAAAGAACGTCGTTTCGCAGTTTACCGTAAACGTTCCCGCGCTCTGCATACACCATAACGCGGAAGTCAACGACAAACTTTCCCTCTCCGTTCAAAAAGACATGCTTCCGCTTGTCGGAAACGTTGACGATATCTATTCGGTTTTAAGCGATAACGAAGTTATAGACGGGGATTTGTTCGTTGTTCCGTCTACGCCGGCGTTCGTGAGCGGCGCACATGGCGAATACCTCTGCTCGCCGAGGATAGACAACTTGACGAGCGTTTACGCTTCGCTTAAAGCCCTTATCGGCTCCGACGGCGACGGCATACAAATAGCTTGCTGTTTTGACAACGAGGAAATCGGAAGCTTGACAAAACAAGGAGCTAACTCCGCGCTTTTAGAAAACACCTTGCGCTTTATAATGCGTTCTGTCGGCGGCACCGAGGAAGATTTTGCCGCGGCTGTAAGCGACGGTTACATTCTCTCGGTGGACAACGCGCACGCCGTTCACCCTGCCCACCCCGAGAAAAGCGACCCCGTAGAAAAGGTGGTAATGAACGGCGGAATAGTCATTAAACATCACACAAACTACTCCACCGACGCGCTTTCTTCGGCAATTTTGAAAACAATTCTCGATAAAGCCGGCGTAAAATATCAGGATTACTACAATAATTCCGACATTCGTTGCGGCGGCACGATAGGGCTTGTGACAAGCGCGCGGCTCAACATGAGAGCTTGCGATATAGGCTTAGCGCAACTTGCGATGCATTCCGGAATAGAAACGGTAGGTTTAAGCGACGTTCCCGTGATGGAGTCCTGCATTAAAGCATTCTTTTCGACGACCCTTTCCGTCGACGGCGCGAACACTGAAATTTCGGTAAAGCTTTAAGCCTAAAAAAAGCAAAAGCCTGCCTATAAGTCGATTATCAAGCAAATTGAAAGTTGAAAGTTGAAAATTGAAAGATAAGGTTTTACATTGTTATATATTAAATATGATTCCTTACTTTTCTAACGGCGGAGAGTGAAGAGAATTGACACAGCCGGTGACGGAGACCGACAGGCGCGTACTAAAACGTATGTAACTAAAGGGTGACGGCGCACGCAGTGGCAAAATGTGCCGCTTTTGCGGCGTTAGGGCAACTTTCAATTAAAAAAACTTCCTTGCGCCTAAACACACAAGGAAGTTTTTTTGTTACAGTTTTGCTACTTGAAGATTTTCGAGAATCTCCAAGTATTTTTCTTTTGTAAAAAGATTGGTTCCGGGCATTGTTATCGAAGCCGTGCCGGCGGCGACCGCGCGGCGCAAAATTTCCGGCTTATCCGCGCCTTCGAGCGTGGCTACGCACGCCGCCGCGACCATACTGTCGCCCGCGCCGACCGTGGAATTGACGGCAACGTTTTCGCTTTTGCAAAAATAGCTTGTTTTTCCGTCGGTGAAAATCGCGCCGCGTCTGCCGAGAGAGAGCATAACGTTTTCCGCGCCGCCGTCTATTATTTTGCGACAGCCTTCGACCATTTCTTCATACGTTTTATACTTTTTGCCCGTAAAATCTTCAAGCTCGTCAATGTTGGGCTTAGCCATATATACGCCCGCTTTGAGCGCGGCGGCAAGCCTGCCCTTTTCGCCGTCCACAACGACCTTTGCCTTGCCGGCGGCAGTCGCGAGCGCGTAATAATATTCGTCGTTCACGCCGCGAGGGAGCGAGCCGGAAATAATCACGATATCGCTCTCCGCCGCTTTTTCTTTTACGAGTTCGACAAGCTCCGCCTGCTTTTGCGGCGAAACCTTGTCGCCTTTATCGTTTATTTCCGTCATCATCGACTTACCGTCGATAATTTTGTAGTTCACCCTCACGCCGCCCTTGTCCCAGACGAATTGATTGTCAATTCCCTCGCTCGAAAGAAAGCGAGTGAACTGCTTTCCGCCTTTTTCAAACATAAAACCGGTTGCAAAAGCCTTTGCGCCCAGCCGAGTTATTCCGATAGCCGAGTTCAACGCCTTGCCCGCAAGATTTTCTATTTTGTTGTCGAGCCTGTTGAGCCTGCCTATCTTGAATTCTTCGATTTCAATTGTGCAATCCACGCAAGGATTGGGACATACGGTCAGTATCATTTAGCTTTCCGCCTTAAGCTTTTTCGCTTCGGCAATAATCTTGTCTGCGGCAAGCGGCGGAACTTCCTCGTAACGGACGAATTCCGTGGTGAATTTGCCTCTGCCTTGCGTCATCGAACGCAAATCTATAGCGTATTTCGTGAGTTCGCTCTGCGGGGCTTCCGCCGTGACTATCGACTTATCTCCCGCCTGGTCGGTACCGAGAATTCTTCCGCGGCGTTTGTTCATGTCCCCCATTACGTCGCCTAAAAAGCTATCGGGGATAACTATTTCAAGCTTCATTATCGGCTCTAAAATGCAGGGCGAAGCTTTGGCAACGCCGTCTTGATACGCAAGCTTAGCCGCCGTAATGAATGCTATTTC
>CAKQSU010000182.1 GCA_934273135.1 uncultured Clostridia bacterium | reverse complement strand
CGTTAAAACTTCAAATTCTTTTACGTTGAGTTCGCCTTGCGCTATCTCGTAAAATTCGCCCGCAAGCGGTTTGCCGCCGCCCACCGAAAAGTAAAGTTTTTGCAGCGGTTGACGGTTCTTTATCTGTGAAGCGTTTCTCGCCGCTCTGCCGAGGACCACTATGTCTTCGACTTCTTCCATATTTGCTTCAAGCTCGGTATCGATATACTTTTCGTCAGCCGTCGGGAAAGAACAAAGATGTACCGACTCGGGCGCGTCTTTGAAAAACTCCGGCACGAGGTTACGGTAAATGCTTTCGGCGATGAACGGCGTGAAAGGAGCCGTGAGTTTTGCAAAAGTTACGAGAGTGGTGTAAAGGGTGGTGTAAGCCGCCTTTTTGTCTTCCGTCATTCCTTCTCCCCAGTATCTTTCGCGCGAACGGCGGATATACCAGTTGGAAAGTTCGTCCACGAAGCTCTGCATAAGCCTTGCCGCCTCGAAAGTCTTGTAGTCGGAAAGATATTCGTCTACCGCCTTAACGAGCGAATTAAGCTTGGATAAAAGCCATTTATCCATTACGGTTAGTTTGCAGTCGTCAAGCGTGTACTTTGACGGGTCGTATTTGTCTATTTCGGCGTAAAGCACGAAGAATGCGTAAGCGTTCCAGAGCGTACCCATGTACTTTGCCTGACATTCGCTGACGGCTTTCTCGTAGAACCTCGACGGGAGCCAGGGAGCGGAAGAAGTGTAGAAATACCACCTTACGGCGTCCGCGCCTTGCTTGTTAAGCACCGTCCACGGGTCGACTACGTTGCCGAGGTGCTTTGACATCTTCAAGCCCTTTTCGTCGTTGACGTGACCCAAAACTATGCAGTTTTTGAACGCCGCTTTGCCGAAAAGCAAGGTGGAAATGGTCAAGAGAACGTAGAACCAGCCCCTCGTTTGGTCGATTGCTTCGCTGATAAAGTCCGCGGGGAAGTGCTTTTCGAAAAGTTCTTTGTTTTCAAACGGATAGTGGAATTGCGCAAAGGGCATTGAGCCGGAGTCGAACCAGCAGTCGATTACTTCCTTTACCCTCTTCATCTTGCCGCCGCAATGGGGGCAGGTCATAGTCAGGTTATCGAGGAACGGGCGGTGAAGCTCTACGTCCTCTTTTAATCCGCATTTTTCCTTTAATTCCGCGCGGCTGCCGACAACGTGGTACTTGCCGCAATCGGGGCATACCCACACGGGAAGCGGCGTTCCCCAGTATCTTTCGCGCGAAAGACCCCAGTCTACGACGTTTTCGAGGAAGTTGCCCATTCTGCCCGTTTTTATGGTTTCCGGCATCCAGTTGACGGAATCGTTGGATTTTAAGAGTTGTTCTTTTACCGCCGTCGTTTTCACGAACCAGCTCGAACGCGCGTAGTAGAGGAGCGGAGTGCCGCAACGCCAGCAGTGCGGATAGGAGTGTTCGTAAAGCATATCCTTGAAAAGAACGTTTCTTTCTTTCAATTCTTTTATAATGAGTTTGTCCGCGTCTTTGACGAACATACCTTTATAAAGCGTTACTTCGTCTTTGAATCTGCCGCGGTCGTCCACCATCTGAACGAACGGAAGGTTATATTTTTGTCCGACTCTGCCGTCGTCGACGCCGAATGCCGGGGCGATATGGACTATGCCCGTACCGTCGGTAAGCGTGACGTAATCGTCGTTGGTGACGAAAAACGCCTTTTCGCGGAACGAGCCGAGCGCGCAGTCGTACATAGGCTCGTACTCGGTATACTCGTAGTCCGCGCCTTTCTTTACGCTCTTTACTTCATAAGTTCCCTCTTCAAAAAGGGTCGGGATAAGAGCTTGGGCAAGAATGTACGTTTCGCCGCCCGATACTATTTCAGCATAATCCTCTTTCGCGTTCATGCAGAGCGCGACGTTTGACGGAAGAGTCCAGGGCGTGGTCGTCCAGACGAGGAAATACTTGTCCTCGCCTTTAAGCTTGAACTTGACGAAAACGGATTTTTCCTTTACGTCCTTATACCCTTGCGCTACTTCGTGGCTTGCGAGCGCGGTGCCGCAACGCGGGCAGTACGGAACGATTTTATAACCCTTATATAATAAGCCCTTTTTGTCGATTTCCTTTAAAGCCCACCAAACGGATTCGATATAATCGTCGTGATAGGTAACGTACGGGTGTTCCATGTCTACCCAGTACGCAAGCCTTTCGCTCATTTCTTTCCATTCATTGGAATACTTCCAGACGGATTGTTTGCATTCTTCGATGAACGGTTCTATTCCGTACTTTTCGATATCCTGCTTGCCGTCAAGCCCGAGTTTTTTTTCGATTTCAAGCTCTACGGGGAGTCCGTGCGTGTCCCACCCGGCTTTGCGGAGAACGTGCATGCCCTTCATCGTTTTGTAACGCGGGAAAATGTCCTTCATAACGCGCGTTAAAACGTGACCTATATGCGGCTTGCCGTTCGCCGTAGGCGGTCCGTCATAGAACGTGAATTCTTGTCCGCCCTCGGTGTTCTTTATTGACTTTTCGAAAACCTTTTCTTCGTCCCAAAACTTCAAAACCTCTTTTTCGCGGTCTAAAAAGTTAAGAGAAGCGTCAACCTTTTTATACATAAGAGTTCTGCTCCTTTTTCGTTTTTAACGAATTGTTACAAGTTTTTTCGTTGTTTTAGTTTGCTGTTTTAGTTTGCTGTTTTAGTTCGTGGTTTTTTTCGGGCGGAACGCTTTTTGCTGCAAAAAAACAAAAAAATCCGCCTCCTTACAGAGACGAAAAAATCCGCGGTACCACTCTGTTTCGGCTTTCCTTTTCACGCACCTTTTGCGCCGTTAAGTACGGGTTTTGTACTTTGTGCGTTTTTGTACGGGGAAGCCGCTCTTTTGTGCCTTTTTTGCGGTTAAGGCTCACCTCTTTTTATTCCGTCCGCTTTTCCTTCGCCTTTTGTTTGCACGTTTTTTGCCGCCTACGCGAACGCTTGCGGGGTTTGCCGCAAACGAGAAAGAAAAAGCCACGTCTTGAAAGAAAGCAAACGGAAGGATACCCTTAAAGAATTAGCCTTGCGGACTCCCACCGTAACCGCTCGCTTGAAAGGACTCCTTTAAGGACTTGTTTCCGTTTATGGCTTGGCTTGCCCGAAAGCTCGGTTTGCACCGCTGAAAATTCGGACTACTATTATTTTACCAAACAAAACGAACTCTGTAAAGCGAATAAACGCGAAAACGCGTAAAAAAGAGTTGCTTTTTTTCATTTATTATAGTAAAATATCGTTACTGCGCTAAGCGGGGAGATAGCGGTGCCCTGTACCAGCAATCCGCTACAGCTGGGCTGAAGGTCCCCCGAGGCGGCGCGCATGGAAGGCAGGTTTCGGTAAGGAGCGTTGATATTAAGGTCTTATGCAACGGGCGGTCGCGAACCGCGTCAGGAT
>CAKQSU010000181.1 GCA_934273135.1 uncultured Clostridia bacterium | reverse complement strand
CTTTATAAGCTCCTCGATAAAATCACCGTTGGCGAAGCCATAGAAGCTTTGAAAAAGATGTTTAAACCCGAAGGCAACCAGCCCGCGCCCGACGTTCCTCAACCCGAAGGAACTGTCGAAATCGGCGAAGCCGCGTAAAAAGTAAGAAAAAAGCTTGCAGAAAATTTTCTGCAAGTTTTTTTTGCTCGAAAATTGCGGATAACAAATATATAAAAATCCGCCGTTATCGCAAAGATAAGCTTTGCGTAGCGGCGGAAATTTTTTTGCTGTTAAAATCGGTCTTCTTGCGGCACGTCCAACAAGTCGTAAATGTCCACTTGATAAAGTTTTGCCAAAGCGATTAGTTTTTCGTATTCCGGGCGCGAAATATCGTTTTCCCAATCGCTGACGTTTGACTGACAAATTCCTAACTGCTCTGCAACATACTGCTGTGAAAACCCCGAGTTTTTTCGCGCTTCTTTAAAATTCTTACCGTAATTCATACTTTTATTTTATCAAAAATGTGTACTACACATTGACAATTATGTGCAATGCACATATAATATATATATGAACAACGTTGAAAACGCTAAGAAAAGCGAAAATAAAAGGCAGATAAAATCAAAAAAGAGGGTAGCGGAACACGGCGAAGTTTTCACTAACGAGAGGGAAGTAAAAGCTATGTGCGACTTGGTTGCGCAGGAATGCGACCGCGTAGACAGCCGATTTTTGGAACCCGCATGCGGTGACGGTAACTTTTTAGCCGAAATTTTGACCCGCAAACTTGCTACGGTAAAAAAGCTGTATAAGTCTAACCCGTATGACTTTGAGCGGTATTCCGTTTTGGCGGTAACAAGCGTTTACGGCGTGG
Source organism: uncultured Clostridia bacterium (assembly GCA_934273135.1). Lineage (GTDB taxonomy): Bacteria > Bacillota > Clostridia > Christensenellales > Borkfalkiaceae > UBA4636. Next base: position 2,546 of record CAKQSU010000181.1, on the reverse strand, counting down.
ATATTTTAGCCGACAACGTGGCTGAGTGCCGCGAAAGGCTTTTTAAGCTTTGGGATAAAGAATACAAACCAATTTGCAAAAAAGCGGTGAATAACGAAACGCGCGAAGCCGTTAAATATATTCTGTCAAAAAACATTCTGTGCGGCAACGCCTTAACGCTAATGTGTGTTGACGAAAATCAAAAAGACACGGCAACGCCGATTATTTTCCCCGAATGGAGCTTAATGCTCGGAACAAGGCTAAAACGCAGAGATTTTCGCCTTGACGTAATGCTTAAAGCAAACGACAAGCCTAAAAAAGGACAACCGTCCTTATTCGATATTCCCGAAGAAATTCGAGAGTTCATATCGATTAACCCCGTGACGAATGAATATATGGCGGAGCCGATATGCGAATATCCGCCCGTACATTTTAGGAGAATACAGGAAAATGGCTGAAACTTTTTTTGACAAAATCTACAAAAACAAGACTTTGCATACGCCGGACGTTTTGTCGTGCTTAGCGAACCTATCTAACGACGAAGTTTTTACCCCGCCGGACGTGGTGAACCAAATGCTCGACTTACTGCCGCAAGAACTGTTTGCCGACCCGAACGCCACGTTTTTGGACCCCGCTTGCAAAACGGGCGTTTTCTTACGCGAAATCGCAAAGCGTTTGCTTGTCGGCTTAGCGGATAAAATCCCCGACTTAGAGGAGCGTATCGACCACATTTTCCATAAGCAACTTTACGGAATCGCTATAACGGAACTAACAAGCTTGTTGTCGCGCAGAAGCCTTTACTGCTCAAAGTACCCTAACGGCAGATATTCGATTAGCCATTTCGATGACGCGGAGGGGAACATCCGCTTTCGCAGAATAAATCACACTTGGGTGGGCGAAAAATGCAAGTTTTGCGGCGCAAACAAATCATATGACCGTGGCGACGGCAAAGAAACTCACGCTTACGAATTTATTCACACATTAACCCCGGAGAAAATTTTCAATATGAAATTCGACGTAATAATATCCAACCCGCCCTATCAATTATCCGACGGCGGGAGTGCAAACGGAATGAGCGCGAAACCTATCTATCAGCATTTTATTGAAATGGCAAAAAAACTTCGTCCTCGATATATTACCATGATTATTCCTTCTCGATGGTTTTCTGGTGGAAAAGGGTTAGATTCTTTTAGAGATGACATGTTGAGTGATGCAAGTATCAGAGTGTTATGTGATTATGAAAATTTTAAAGATGTTTTTCCAGGAGTAGATTTAGCTGGCGGAGCTTGTTATTTTCTTTGGGATAGAGATAATAAGGGGATTTGTAAAGTTAGAAATTATATAAAAAATGAATATTCTGAAAGTTATAGATATTTAAATCAATTTGATACATTTATCCGTTCTAATATTTCAATAGAAATTGTTGAAAAAATAATTTCTAAATATGATAAATTTTTAAATGAGAGAGTTTCTATAAGATTACCGTTTGGAATTTCTACAACATATCAACCATTGAATAGCGGGATTCCTTGCTATTTTACACAAAGAATCGGGTTAAAATATGTCGATAGAAATGACGTAAAAGATGTGTTGAATGTTATCGAAAAATGGAAATTTCTTGTGCCGAAAGCCCCTATTGCAGGACAAACTGATTTTTCAAAACCTGTCGGCTTTTATTATGACGGAAATACAAGAATTGCTAAACCAGGTGAAATATGTTCTGAATCTTGGCTTATTGCCGGAGCGTTTGACAGCGAGCAAGAGGCTTTAAATTTTAAGTCATATATCTTAACTAAAACAGTTCGCTTTTTATTATTGCAAACAGTTGTATCGCAAAATATTACGAGAAAAAACTTTTGTTTTATACCTGAGTTAGAAAATTATACTCGAAAATATTCCGATGATTATTTAAGAAAATTATGGGATATTAACGACAATGAGTGGAATTTAATTAAGTCTAAGATAGGGGAAATCGGTGGTGAAGAATAATGGCGAACAATATCAGTCTTTCGGAAATTTTACATAAACGCCCCGCCGTTGTGCCGACTATTTACGGCTACGTTCTGCCCGACTTAAAGGACCATAACGGGTACATAAAAATCGGCTATACCGACCGAAAGGAAACGGAAACGCGCATTCGCGAGCAATTGCATACGGCGGCAATCAATTTCAAAATTCTGTTCAAGCAGTCGGCGATGCGCCCGGACGGAACGTGCTTTACCGATAAGGACGTTCACCGTTTGTTGAAGCATAAAGGTTTTTTGCAGCTCAATGCGGGAGCGGACAAAAACGAATGGTTCCGTTGCTCGGTCGAGGACGCGCTCATAGCGATTGAGGAAGTCCGCACGGAAACGAGGTTCGAGGGCAGCCGCACGTGGAATTTTGCTATGCGGGGCGAACAGCAACAAGCCGTTGAAATGACAAAGACGTATTTTGAGCAAGCAAAGCTTGATGACCCCGCGCGCCCGCCGAAGTTTTTGTGGAACGCTAAAATGCGATTCGGCAAGACTTTTGCGAGTTATGAATTGTGCAAGGCGATGGGGTTCAAAAAAATCCTTGTGCTTACG
>CAKQSU010000180.1 GCA_934273135.1 uncultured Clostridia bacterium | reverse complement strand
CTACTACAGTTGCAGGATACGGAACAGTTATCAATTTATTGAAGAAAGATCCATTTGGAAAAAGAAGGATTGATACGGTTCGGATTTCGAATGCAAAATGTTGGCTGATACATCTTCAGCAGGTAGAAAAGAAAAGCTATAGTTCCATCCATTCAATCCGAGGAGTTCTTCGTCCGGCATTTCAGTTGGCGGTGGATGATGACCTGATCAGGAAAAATCCATTTCAGTTTCAGCTAATGGAAGTGGTTGTGAATGACAGTGTGACAAGAGAGGCAATCAGCAGAGCAGAGGAACGTAAGTTTCTACGATTTGTGAAGGAGGATCCTCACTTTTGCAGGTATTATGAGGGAATTTACATATTATTTAAAACAGGTCTTCGCATCTCGGAATTTTGTGGTTTGACGATTTCTGATATTGATTTCAAGGAGCATACGATCAACATCGATCATCAATTGCAGAAAAAATCAAAAATCGGATATTATATTCAAGAGACTAAAACAACCAGCGGAACGAGAAAGATACCTATGACTGCAGATGTAGAGGAATGCTTTCGGAAAATAATAGAAAAACGAAACCCGCCCAAAGCAGAACCTATGGTAGATGGAAAAAGTGGATTCTTATACTTTGATAAAAATGAAAGTATCTGTTATTCCCTGCATTGGGAGCATTATTTTCAACACATCATTCAGAAGTATAATAATACTTATAAAGTACAGATGCCTGTCATTACACCGCATGTATGTCGGCACACCTATTGCTCAAATATGGCAAAATCCGGAATGAATCCAAAAGCATTGCAATATTTGATGGGCCACTCAGACATCAGCGTAACGCTGAATACATATACGCATGTAAATCTTGAGGATGCCAGGGAAGAAGTTGCCCGGATTCAGGTTGTGTAATTACGATTTTTAATTGAAAACAGCAAGGTGTAAAATGGAAAAACATACACCTTATTTTACACCTTTTGCTGACGATATTATGCGAAAATAAACCAGGTTATGCCAGAAAGCAAAAATTCACAGAGGCTTACAAAGCCCGAAATATCAAGAAAAACTAAGAAATGCGAGGTTATGCAACGATGATAAAAGTGCTCTTTATCTGCCACGGCAACATCTGTCGTTCTACCATGGCTCAGAGCGTATTCACCCACCTCGCCCGCCAATTCCATCTCGATTCCTATTTCGAGATTGATTCGGCAGCGACGAGTACAGAGGAGATTGGGAATCCGCCACACCATGGGACAAAGCGAAAATTACAACAGGAGCAGATTCCGTTGATTCCACATCGGGCGAGACAGATGACGCGGGCGGATTATACATATTATGATTATTTGATCGGAATGGATGGTGCGAATATCCGGAACATGACGCGGATTGCCGGTGGTAGCGATGTGGACGGGAAGATTTACAAGATGCTGGCATTTACGGACTATGAGAAGACGCATAAACTGAGCGAAGCACGTGACGTGGCTGATCCGTGGTATACTGGTGATTTTGACCAGACATTTGAGGATGTTCTGGTGGGTTGCAAGGGCTTGCTCGCTTACATCAAAGATAGAGAACAACTGCATAAGTAAAACAGTATTTACGTGTATTTAACATATGCGAGATAACATATTTAACACCCCCTGTTTATTATGAAGATAAGTAGCAGGGAGTTTTCGTTGTCAAATAGAAGTGTATAAAGTATTCATGAAGTATATGATATGTTTGCAAATTAGAAGGACTTGTGTTCTTTCTGAACTAGGAGCAATGCTTGAACACGATGTTCAAGCAAGCTGCCTCTGAGACATGGATGTCGAATAGGCAGCGGTTGCGTATGTGATTATGAATTGAATAAGAACACATAGTCCTTGTTAGTTGCAATACATTATATACAAATGAATACTTTGTGTACGATATTGACAACGAAAATTCCCTCCCGTAAATCATAATAAATGGGGGTTTTTACATGAAGAAAACATATGTGATAGATACGAATATCCTGATTCAGGCACCACATGCATTCTTATGCTTCGAAGAGAATGATGTGGTGCTTCCGCTTGTTGTGGTAGAGGAACTCGATGGATTGAAGAAAGCGGACGGCGAGAAAGGTTCCAATGCGAGAAAAGTCGTGCGGATGCTGGAGCAGTACCGGAATCAGGGAGATCTGTTACAGGGCGTGACGCTGCCGGATGGCGGAACGCTCCGCATTGAGAAGAATTACAAGGCGGTGGAGCTTCCGGAGGATATGCCGGAAGATAAAGCAGATAACCGGATCTTGAAGGTCTGTAAGGGATTGTCACAGGATTTGGGTAAGAAGTCACAGGTGATTCTGGTTACGAAGGATCTGGTGCTCCGGATCAAGGCGCAGATGCTTGGTGTGCGGGCAGAGGATTTCACGACGGAACAGATTACGGTGGACGATCGGCAATACACAGGCAGGACGGATTCATACATCCCGGAGGACAAGGTAAAGGAATTCAAGAAACACGGAATCCCATGCAATGAGGTGTATCAGACAGATGCGGAAGGAAATCGCATACAGCCGGAATTTATCGAGCATGAATTCGTGATTTTAACCCCGGATCAGTCGAATAAGAAGACGATTCTCGGCAAGGTAAAAGCTGATAAAATCTATCCATTATCTTATAAGAAATCATACCCATGCGGCATCAAGCCGAGAAATGTCGGGCAGTACTTTATGCAGGAAGCATTGATGGCATCGGCAGATGAAATTCCACTTGTGATCATCAAAGGAATGGCAGGTACGGCGAAGACATTTTACTCGCTGGCGGTTGGGTTAGAAAAGGTGTTCAACAATCCGACGGGGGAATACCGGCGGATCATCGTCTGCCGGCCGAATGCGCAGTTTGACGATGAAATTGGATTTTTGCCGGGAAGCGAACAGGAGAAGATCGCGCCGTTGATGCGCCCGGTGATTGATAACTTGGAGCAGATTCTCGATTCGGATGAGGAGGAGCGATATGCGGATGAGAAGGCATTGGCAGATAAGATTCAGGAGATCTTTGAGCGGGGAATCATCCAGACAGAGGCACTGAATTTTATCCGTGGACGTTCGATTGCGAAGACCTATCTGATTATTGATGAAGCGCAGAACATGACGCCGAATCAGGTGCGTGGCATCATCACGCGGGCAGGAAAAGGCACGAAGATCATATTGCTTGGAGATCCGTGCCAGATTGACCGGCCATTTCTCGATGAACGGACGAATGGACTAAGTTATGCGGCGAAATACATGCAGGGAAGTCCGTATTGTGCGCAGCTCACATTATCGGCGGAGGAATGCGAGCGGTCGGTGCTCGCGATGGATGCGGTGAAACGGTTATAGGATAAGAAGAAGGGTTTAGAAAATGGCACAGATATTATACAAAGACATCATCAAGAACAAAGAGATAAACGAATTTATCAA
>CAKQSU010000179.1 GCA_934273135.1 uncultured Clostridia bacterium | reverse complement strand
GATATACAGATAGTTTCGGCAATTTATGAAACTGTTTGCTATTTAGATATATACGGGCGATTGCGTGGAGAAGAACACAAAAGGTATTTTATTAAAAGGCATTTATCTTTTCATAATAATTTAACGCAACTTGCGCTTTCAAAAAGATATTCTATTTGCGAAGATACGATGGGCAACTACTCTACTATGTATATAAAAGTGTTTTCGGCGATTTTGAAACTTACGCAAAAATTTTTAGTCGGTGAACTTGAAATCGAATATTTTGAAGAACTGTTTAAAAGGATGGGAAAAGAGTTGCTCTATAATTGATATATTGGATTTTGTTACATTGCATTATGGACCTGCACGGCTTATATCATAAATTCAATTGGGTATTGCTAAACCATTGACGCCTCTAAAGAAGCTTAAAAAAGTGGAAGCAAATTCTGTCGCAATAGTTTTGCAATGTTGACAAAATATATATTAAATGATATAATGACTGTATCAATAAAAAGTCGAATGGCTTATGACGAGGTTTGAACAAGTGAAAACTTCTCTTAGAAGTCGGTATTAAATTGGTATTATTTTGGTACGAAAGTTATTTGAAGTTATAAAAATTACCCAAATAACGCTCCAAATTTGTCAATTTAGATGCAAAATATTGCTTAAAACACGATAAAATGCAAGAAAATTGCCGTTTTTAACGATATTTTGCAAGTAACATAGAACTCCTAAGCGAAACGCCGCGCGTTCGAATCGCGCCACGAACGCCAGAATTCCGCGACCTCTGCGGAATATCCTTTATAAAGAGGTTTGAAAAGATGAAGACTTACAAGGTAGTTCCGTACGCGGCGACGCTCGTAGTCGAAAAAGGCGATAAGGTTCAGGACAAAATCGCCGGCTATTTTGACGTTATCAATCAGGAATGCCGTGACGGATGGGAATTCCACTCTATGGCTCCCGTTTCGGTGACGAGAAAACAAGGCGGCATCAAGAGCGTGGAAGAAGCGTACAACGCGTTCATTTTCGTAAAAGAAATCGCCGATTAACGAAAAGTCCTTTTTTTGCACGGAGGGCGAAAGCCTGACCGGCGTTTTGTGTTGCTTGAGGGGATTGCGGCAAGCCGAGCTTGTCGCCTTTATATTCTGCCATGAAAAACAACTTCGACTGCGACTTTCAGCCTACGGCGCAGGCTTTTATCTCCGTCATACCGCAAGATTTTGATTGCGAAATATCCGTTAGTTGGCGCAAAAAAGAGATTGAGGAGGCAAAAAATAAAAAGGTAAAGAGAGAAAAGACTTTTGTTTGGGCTTTGCTCGAACACGCCATTAAAGTGGTTTTCGGCAAAAACATCGAAGAGTATTCGCCGAAAAAAGACGCAAACGGCAAGATTTGTGCCGACGGGATTTTCGTGTCGGTTTCGCACAGCGGAAATTACGCGCTTGTTGCGGTTGCGAAAAATAAAATCGGTTGCGATATCGAAGAAAGAAAGGACAAAGACTTTACGCGCCTTGTCGAAAAAATCGCGACCGAGAACGAAAAAAAGCTTTTTAACGAAGAAAAAGACAGAAACACTTGTTTTTATAAGCTTTGGACGGCGAAAGAAGCGGTGTATAAGCAATCAGACGAAAATGTTTTTGCGCCCGACAAAACGGAAGTCGGCGGCAACAATATAGATTATTTTATAACAGAAAACTTCGTTGCGGCAGTTACCTTCGACGGAAAAACGCAATTTAATTTTTTACGTTGCGAAAACGGAAAGTTTTTCGAGTAAAATGGAAAAGATACTTATTATGAATCGATACGGCTCATTAAAAACGGTAAACCCTTTGGCTACCTATATGACGGAAAAGGAAAGCGACAGTCTTGTTGTCTTGCGCGAAGACCCGTGCAAATACGTTATGAACGCGCGCGACCTTGGCGGTATGCCCGTAGGGGACGGCAAAATGACGAGATTCGGGCGGTTTATTCGTAGCGGCAGACTGTATAAGCTCAAAGAAAAAGGCGTTGAGATACTCCGAAAATCAGGCGTTAGCAAGGTCATCGATTTGAGAATGGACGAAGAATGCCGAGAAAAGCCGGACAGCGACGTTGAGGGCATAGAATATATGCGTATTCCGCTCGTTTGCACGGCTACGGCGGGAATAACGCACGGCAAAAGCATTGCTAAAATTATGTTCCGCGAAAGCCGCAGAATAAAACACGACTTTAAGGACGTTGACGAATACATGGGCAGCGTGTACGAAAACATTTTGTTTTCCGAGGACACGCAAGCGGCTTTGAAAAGGTTTTTCGACGTTATTCTGAGCAACAAGGACGGCTGCGTTCTGTTCCATTGCGCCGGCGGAAAAGACCGCGCGGGGCTTTGCGCAATGCTTATCGAAGGCTTGCTCGGCGTGGGCGAAGATGCGATTGTTTTCGATTACAAATATTCGCGCAGAGCCGGCAAAAGAAAACGGCATTGGAGCAAGCTCGGCTTGACCGTTCTGCCCTTTCCGCGCCGTTTCCGCGCCATACTGTTCGGAATGATGAACGCTAAGGAAAGCTACATTTTGTACGCCTTAAACGCCGTTAAAGAGCGTTACGGCTCAATCGAAAACTACTGTCGCGAAGCCTTAGGCATAACGGACGAGCAGATTAAAGCTTTCCGTGAGGCAAACCTTGTGGAAGTTCCCGCTTCCGCCCCCGCTTCCGCTCAAAATTGAAAAATTATCGGATACAAAACGACGGCTTGTTTTTTGGGTCGTCGTTTTCCATATTTTCTATACGCCGATTTTTGCCGAAAAAGATTGTTTATGCCGATTTTCTACTGAAAGATTTTTCGCTTTTTAGTAAAATCTTTCACTATACTGAAACATTTTGCTTGTTTTGGTAAAATCTTTCAGTATACTGCAACATTTTCTTGACTAAAAAAATTTCAACTTCCGTCGTTCGTCACGTAAAGCTGAAAGATTTTTTATTGTCGGAAGATTTTTAGGGGTTTTATTCCTATCCTTTGGGTATAAAAGTACGGCGACCGCTTGAAAAGGCGGTCGCCGTTTGATAACAACTAAAAATATGCTTTGATTTTTTTGTGTTGAAATGTTCTTTTGAGCCGTTTTGAAAAAATATTTTAAAAAATTTTCCAAATCGGTATTGACAAAGTAAAAAATATGTGGTAACATATGTATGGAAGTAGTTGAAACACAAATACTTCTTGATGGTGAAAGGGGGATTCCGCCAATGTGGAACTTATAATAAAAGCGCAAAGATACGGTCAAAGGCTGTCTTTGTGCTTTTTTGTTTGGTAGGGATTGCATTCCTTATCTACTCAATACCTAAAAGGCATCTTTTTCGCGCTTTTTTGTGACCGTTCGATTGTAACCGTTTACGGTTGCACTAATCTGTTGCCTTAAAGCCGTCTTTTAGGCATCTTTCGGCAAATACTCACTTGCAG
>CAKQSU010000178.1 GCA_934273135.1 uncultured Clostridia bacterium | reverse complement strand
CGGAACCGGCATTTACAAGGCTTGCGGGCGATATTTCATACAAAGCGTTAAAATGCTTTCCTTCGGCTATTTCTTCCGCCGAAAATTCTTTGCCGGTCATCCATTTTATAAATTCGGAATCGCTTTCTATTTTGTCCACTTTTTTCAGCAAGCCCCATTCCGAAGGCGTAAAGTCGGAAGGACCTGCAAGTTGAAATACGAATTTTACGGGAACAGACGACTCTTTATCGTGTTTATAGGCATAATTCATTGCAAGAGTGCCTCCTGCGGAAACTCCGCAAGTCGCCATTCCCTTTAAGTTTATACCCATATTCAGACATTCTTCTTTGATTGCCGCCACGCAATTTTTTATTTGTAAATCAAGCTTGTTTAGATTTGCGTCTATTCCTTTTTTCTGAAGCGTATAATCAAGCGTTGCCGTGACATACCCTTTACTTGTGAAATATTTACACCACGTGTCTCCGTCTTCTTTTGCGCCCGAATTAAAACTCCCGCCGTGAATATACAATATCAAGTTGGCGTCGGTTGTAATACCGGTCGGGATATACAAATCGAATTTATGACCGCCGTCGTTCACGTAATCGAGATCTTTATATTGCTTTCCGACAGAATCGTCCCATTTTACTTTGACAAGCCTTTGCGGCAAACTTCCCGTTATCTGAACGCAAACAAGCGCGCCGACGATAAACGAAACAAAAAACAAACCGACGCATAAAACAATGAATATTGTGTTTTTCTTTTTTTCTTTCATAATCAAATAATATTATCGAGTATCAGTCTTCCGACGATTGCGCCGAGCAAGCCGGCAATTACGATTATCGCAACTATAATTAAAAATTTTTTTACTGTATTACTCATATTAAACCTTTTAATTTTCTTGTTTTTTATTTATCAGGCAACCGATAACAACAAACAACAGCGCGTATATTATTGAAAAGACTAACCGCAAATACAAAAGAGGAGTATGCGATACAATATAAAAGTTGTCCTGCAATAAGTCCTATATAGTTGCCCGTTTCCGACGTTTTCTCAAATATAGTTGCTGCCGAAGCGTAATTGTTAAATCCTTTCCCGACAAGATATTTGTTTATACTCGCCGTCTTATCATGATAATTCGCTAAATATATTCCGTCCGTTTTAACTTTTGCCGAAACATATGGTCTCGCAAAGTGTTCAACGCGGGGCGACAAGCAAGGAAATAGGACAAAACCAAACGTTTCTGCTATACGGAATCAATTCGTCGCTCATACACAAAATTATACCGGGTTCGATTTGCTTTTTGAATACCTTCAGTACGTCAAAGTTTTTATCGGCGTGCGCCGGCGTTTTAGCCTTTTTAACTTCTATAGGATATAATTTATCGCCCTTTTCGATAAGCAGATCGATTTCCTTTTTGTCAATATCGCGATAGTAATACAAATCGGGCGTTTTCCCTGTGTTGTAATAACTTTTTATAATCTCGGACACAACGTAAGTTTCTAAAAACGCACCGTCCATTGCGCCGTTTTCCAATGTTTCGGCAGTAGGCCAACGGCATAAATACGCGCACAAGCCCGTATCCATAAAATAGAGTTTCGGCGTTTTGACGAGCCTATTGGTCAACGTGGAAGCATAAGGGCGCAAAATCACGATAATTCCCGAACGTTCGAGTATGCTAACCCAGTTTTTAACCGTGGGCGCGGATACGCCTACCGCCTTTGCAAGCTCATCGTATTTGAGTTCTTGCGCCGTTCTTGCGGCAAGCAAAACAAGAAAATCATAAAATTCGCTTAATTTGCCGACTTGCGACAAGTCTTTTATATCCCTTTCGAGATATGTGTTGACGTAATCGGAATAAAACCGATCGCGGTCAATATCCGATGTTACAAGCTTAGGCATGCCGCCGCGAAAAATATCCCGGTAAATCTCATGAACGTTCTTTTTCCTTGCTGATTTTGCCATTTCTTTCAATTCGTTAAGGTCGGGCGAAAAGCAATGCGCCTCGCAGCCCTCTATTTCGGCGTTCGAAAGACTCGACATATTGAATACGGCAACCCGCCCCGCAAGCGATTCCGAAACGTTTTGCATCATCTTGAATTTTTGCGAGCCGGTAAGCCAGAACATACCCGAATTGTCTTCGCCGCTCAGGGCTTTTTCATCAACAATTCGCTTTATTTCAAGCAAAATCGACGGAACGCGCTGAAATTCGTCAATCAATAGCTTAGTCCCGTATGTTTCAAAAAACAAACCGACGTCGGTTTCTGCAAGACGGCGCGCGTTTATATCGTCGAGAGAAACATATTTTCTGTCAGGCTCTTTTATATGGTTGAGCATAGTCGATTTGCCGACTTGCCTTTGCCCGCAAACCATAACGACGGGATAATTTTTTGAAGCTTTTAATACTTCGCTTTCAAGATGTCTTTTAATATACATTGCGACAACCCCCGGTAAAAAGTATTGAGTAAAATAAAGTCTGAGTTTATTTTACACGATATGTTTGCCGTTGTCAAGGGTAATCAACCGACCCGGAGAATGTTTTGAAGAATTTTTGCGCGAAAAAAAAGGAAACCGCTTTTGCGATTCCCTTGTGGTTTTGAGTGTTCGATAAAAGAGAGATTATCTCTTGGAGAATTGAGGAGCGCGACGAGCTTTCTTCAAGCCGTATTTCTTTCTTTCCTTCATTCTCGGGTCTCTCGTTAAAAAGCCTGCCTTTTTGACTACGGAACGAAGTTCGGGTTCCGCAACGATTAAGGCTCTTGCAACGCCGTGACGGATTGCGCCCGCCTGACCGGTGTAACCGCCGCCCTTAACGTTTACGAAAACGTCGTAAGCGGTTTCCTTGCCGGTAAGGGTAAGGGGCTGCTTTATTACGTATTTAACGGTTTCGGACGGGCAGTACTCGTCGATACCTCTGTCGTTAATAATAACGGAGCCGTTGCCGCCCGGGATAAGGCGAACTCTCGCCACGGCTTTCTTTCTTCTGCCGGTTCCCCAGTACTGAACCTTTTTTGCAACCTTCTTTGCCATATTAAAAGTCCTCCTTACTTATTGATGACAAGCGTTTCGGGCTTCTGAGCCGCTTGCTTGTGTTCCGCGCCCTTGTAGGTGCGAAGTTTTTTGAGCATCTGTCTGCCGAGGCTGTTCTTAGGAAGCATGCCCTTGACGGTTTCGTAAATAAGAGTGTCGCTCTTTTTAGCGATCATGTCTCCGTAAGGAGTCTGCTTCAAACCGCCGATATAACCGGTGTGATAGGTGTAAAGCTTCTTTTCGGCTTTTTTGCCGGTCAAAGCGACCTTATCGCAATTGACGATAATAACGTAATCTCCGCAATCGACGTTCGGCGTGAAAGTCGGTTTGTTTTTACCTCTCAAAATTGCCGCGACCTGCGACGCAAGACGACCGAGCGGAATACCCGCGGCGTCCACGACGTACCATTTTCTTTCGACGGT
>CAKQSU010000177.1 GCA_934273135.1 uncultured Clostridia bacterium | reverse complement strand
AACGCCGAGTTCTTTTGCGATTTCAGACTGAGTTTTATCGGAAAAATAACGCAGTAGAACAATCTTTTTTTCTCGCTCGGAAAGGCTGTCTATCGCCTCGCGCAGCATTATTTTTTCGATGAGTTCGTCCTCTCTTTCGTCGCTTTCTATCGTGTCGAGATACTCTATATCTTTTTCGGAATCCACCTTGTCATAAATAGAAACAAGCCTTTTATCCGCGCCTATCGCAAGCGCGATATCTTCTTTTTCGACGCTTAGCATTTCGGCAAGCCTATCGACGGACGGAGAGTCCTCGCCGTTTTTCCTTGCCTCTTCGACAATCACTTTTATTTTGTAATTAAGTCCTTTTATTATACGGGAAACCTTAATGGAGCCGTCGTCGCGCAAAAATCTTTTCAACTCACCGGCAATCATCGGAACGGCGTAAGTAGAAAACCGAACGTTAAAACTTTCGTCAAAGTTGTTTATCGCCTTTATAAAGCCTATCGAAGCAAGCTGAAAAAGGTCGTCGTACTCAACTCCGCGACCTAAAAATCTTCTGACAACGCTTTTTATGAGCGACGAATTGTTTACGATTAGTTCTTCCGCCGCATTTTTGTCGCCCGTCTTTGCAAGCCGAACTAATTCTATAGTCCTTTCGACCGTAAGCATTTTCACCCTTTTTAAGCGACGTACTTTTTCATGACAATTTTCGTGCCGACGCCGAATGACGAAGAAAGCTCGAATTCGTCCATAAACGAGCGTATTATCGTGAACCCCAAGCCCGCGCGTTCTTCACATGGTCTTGTGGTAAAATACGGTTCGAGAGCCTTTTTCGTGTCGGCGATGCCCACGCCGTCGTCGCTTATCGAAATTTTTATGTAATTCGTATCCGTTTCGCACTCGACGGTTATTTTGCCCTTTTCCTCGGGATACGCATGCACTACGGCGTTCGTAACAGCCTCGCTGACGGCGGTTTTTACGTCGGAAAGCTCTTCCACACTCGGGTCAAGCTGTAACATAAACGCCGCTACGGCAGTCCTCACAAACGCTTCGTTTTCCGATTTTGCGTCGATTATTAACGTCATTCTGTTCATGTTCAACCTCATATTTTAGGAATAACTTCGTAAATGCCCGATAGTTCAAGCACTTTTTCGACGGAAACGGTTGGGTCTTCGATAAATACTTCCGCGCCCTCTTTTTTGAGCCGCTTGTACCTGCCTAAAAGCATTCCCACACCCGTGCTGTCCATAAAGCTCATTCCGCTCATGTTGAAAACTATCTTTTTTCTGTTAGGATAAGAAGAGAGAACGTGTTCTATGTACTCCTTTACGCCCTTCGCGTAATGCTCGTCTAATTCGCCGTACAGGTAAAACGTTATTCTTTCTCCCGTTTGTTTGAATTTTACTTCCATATTGCCTCCTCGTTTCGTATATAGTAACATTAAAAAAGCGCGGGAATTACACGAAATTAGTCGATTCCTGCGCTTTTTTGTTTAAAAGCTTATTTTTTGTTTTTTCTTTTTATGCGGCGGTCAGATTTTCCACTTTTCGCCCGCGCGGCGAATCGATTCTCCGTAAGACAGCACGGCGACTTCTTCCGCCGAATAAGCCTTTACGCGTTTTTGCTCTACTCCGTCCTTAAAGACAATTATTTCCCCTACCTCATCGCCCTTTTTGACGGGCGCGGTTACGCGTTCGTAAGGCAAAAATTTGAAAGTATACTCCGACTTATCGCCGACTTTATAAAAACAAGTTACCCTTTTTATGCTCGAAGCCGTCAACTCTTCCGTCATTCCGCCCGAGATTTTGACTTTTTCGGGCAAGATTTCGTTTTCCTCTACGAGAATTTTATTGCCGTAGTTTGCAAAAGAATAATCGAAAGCCGCGGAAACTTCGTCAAACCTCTCGTCCGAAGATTTTTCGCCCAAAACCACGCAAATCATTCTTAAAGCTCCGCGTTTTGCCGTTGCCGCAACGCAAAAACCGGCTTCCTGCGTGTAGCCCGTTTTGCCGCCGTCGCAACCGGCGTAACGGCGAATAAGCTTGTTTGTGTTCGTAATCGTCGTATACGAGCCGTCCGGGTGAGCAAAACTATCGAGCCAAACGGTGGAAAAATCGAAAAACGTTTTGTGGCGGATAAGGTGCGAAAGCATTATCGCAACGTCCTTCGCCGTGGAATACTGCTTGCCGCCGGGCAAACCCGTGGCGTTTGAAAAGCAAGTGTTTTTCATGCCCCATTCGTCGGCTTTTTCGTTCATAAGCGTAACAAACGAGCTTTCGCCGCCCGCTACTTTTTCGGCAAGCGCAACCGAGGAATCGTTTGCGGAAGCAACTATAACGCTTTTTATGAGTTCTTTTACCCTATACTTTTTGTCGGCCTGCAAAAACACCTGACTGCCGCCCATACCGCTTGCCGCCGCCGAAACGGTTATTTCCTCGTTTATGTCAAGCGTTCCGTCCTCAATGCGTTCAAAAACAATGTTCAGCGTCATTATTTTTGTCATGCTTGCGATAGGCAGCCGCCTTTCGTCGCCCTTAGAATATATAATTTCGCCGCCGTCGGCTTCCATCAGACACGCGGATTTTGCGCCGGAAAGCATTGTCGGCTCCGCGGCATACGCGCCCGTAAAGCCCCACTTGAAGCTCGGGATTATAATCGCTGCGCATAAAATTGCGCTTAAAACCGAAAGTTTAAAACCCTTCATAGTAAATCACCTCGGTTTTAGTATAAGCGATAAATATTCTTTTATTCGTTTACGTTTAGCGAATCGAACTTAAAAATTCTTGCTTACGGGGCGCAAAAAGAAGGAAATTGCCACAAGCTGCGCAAAAATCCCCGCGAGCGCGCAAAGAAAACAAAAACCGAGCGCGACAAGCTTTTTATAGATTAAATCCTTGCGTTTTTTACAGAGAGAGAGGTCGAAAGCAAGCGTTGCGTAAGCGGTAAGCCCGATTAGAGAGCAGAGCGAACGGATAAGACATGCAAAGAAAAACAGCATAAAACCGCTCACGGAAAAACAAGTTATCATGCACACGGCAACGCCGCTGAGAACGTAGCCGCGGTAAAACACGACGATAAATTGAAGCGGAAGCAAAAAAACAGAAAACGAGAGCAAAAAGAATATTCCGTAAAGGCAGATGTCTGTAAAAAGACAACCGAACGACAATCCGCCGAGCGAACCGTAACCCGTGAGCGCGTTGACGTAAAACGCGATAACGTTTTCACTGAAATAAAAATACCCCGTATTATCTTTGAAAATTATACCGAAAACAAAGCCTGAAACGAGCGCGACGGCAAAAATTACCGGCAAATAAAGTCGCTTTTTTATTATTTTAATATAAGAAGAAACAATGGAGAACATACAAAAAACTCCCGTATTAAGATATGGGAGCTTTGTTTGTTATATTCAATTTTTGTCGGGTTTACACGTTTTTTGGAAAATATAACTC
>CAKQSU010000176.1 GCA_934273135.1 uncultured Clostridia bacterium | reverse complement strand
ATATGGCATTCACGGAATCCGATATAATCGCCGGTTAAAGCGTGGTCACGGAATTTATCCGGCAATGTTTCCATTTTGGCAAGCTTTTCAACAACAGATTCCATAAGCTCAAAATTGTAGCCGCGCTTACGAATAAGCTTTAAGTCGCGCTTAAATTGATTCGAAAATACAATGTTAAGCTTCGTCATCTTCTAAAACCTCTTGCAAACCTTCTTTAAAGCTCGAATAACGTTTATAAGCTTCCGGGTGCTTTTTCATTTCTTCAAACTCGCCCATTGCGGCAAGAGTGGTCGCGTTAGGCGTTTCGCTGCGGATTTCGAAAGGAATACCGCCGTACTGAATAGACTTCTTTAAAAAGACGTTTATTGCGGTCGTCATATTCAAACCTAATCCGTTAAAAAGCGCCTCGGCTTCTCTTTTCGTTTCCACATCGGTCCGAATGTTAATGTTTACAGCAGACATTTTGTTGTCCTCCTATCTCTTAGTAACTTAATTATATACTATTATATTCATATTGTCAACAAAAATGCGCATAATGTTTTACAAATAAATAACAATTCTTTCCGGGAGGTGGTCGAAGGAGAGCTTACAAAAGTCGCGCGGGCGCACGCGAGGGCGCGGGCGCGGTCAAAAAAAGTTAAGTTTTTTGTATAGCAAAAAACTTAAAATCGCCGTTTTTGAGCCGTTTTTACACAAACGCCGTAAAGTTTGGTATAATTTTTATATCAAACGGAAGGAGTTAAAAAAAGGTATGGACGTAACACTTAAAAATCGGCTTGATACTATTGTATCGATGGCGATGGCAATCATTGAGGACGAGCTGCGGCGGGACGAGCTGAAAAGAGAAGGCAAGTTCGCCGGCACGGATGAAAAACAATCGGAGGGTGTTTGCAGAGACGTTTCTACATTCTTCACTAACAAGGAGCTATCTGCAATGCCAAAATTAAAAGACGGAAAATTCCGCCGCCGTGGTGACGGGCTTTACGAAGTCCGCTACAGAAAGGACGGATACGACAAAAGTTTTACCTCCGCCATCCAGGCAGAGGCAATCAAAAAATATCGCGCGTTTATATTCAGCCTTAAAGCGGCAGAGTGCGGAGCTAAGCAAACGGTAGCTTCTCCCCCACCGCCGAAGCGCACACCCGGGCAGAAGTATACGTTTGCAACTTTTGCGGCGAAAGTCTTCGCTCAGAAGCGACCGCTCATTAAAGCAGCAAGCTTTGAAAAGTACGAAAGCGTATATCGGCTTTACATAGAACCGGCGTTCGGGAAGAAGAAGCTCGAGGACATAACGTCATTCGACGTGCAGGAAGTGGTCAACAAACTTTACACCGCCGGCAAGGGCAGAACGATTGAAGACGTGCGCACGGTGTGCCGATTAGTCTTTCGGCAAGCGTTGGCGAACGACTATCTCGCAAAAGACCCGTCGCAATTCGTGGAGTTCCCGACGCACCGCCGCAAGAACGGCACCGCGCTCACGCTCGAAGAAGAGAAAACCTTGCTTGAACGCATTAAAGGAAGCAAGTACGAACTCATTTACAAGATTATGCTTTTCTCCGGGGCGAGAGCTGCGGAAGTCTTACGGCTTCGCCTTTCCTATATCGACTTCGAGGCAAACACTATCGCGATACCGTGTGCGAAGCTAAAAGGCAATCAAGGGGAAGTATTCCGGGTCATTCCGATATTCCCGTACTTGATGCCCGTGCTTAAAGCTCTTCCGAAGAAAAAGGACCTCATATTCGAGGACTGCCGCGCGGTGACGGTATCGAACCGGTTCTCCCGGTACATAGAAGGTCACCACTTGCACGAGCTGCGGCACACATTCATTTCACGCGCAAAAGAGTGCGGAGTCAACCCGGAACTCGTCACGACATGGGCGGGTCATGACTTCGAAGGCGTGGAGAGCAAACGCGGCAAAATAACGCGCACAGTTTACACTCATTTTTCAATGAATTTTCAGCAACAACAAGCTAAAATGCTTGATTATATGCGGAAAAATTAGGCTTTTTACTGCCCCAAAAACGACCCGTTTTTTTGTGTTTTGTATCGTTTTATGCGATAAATGAACTAAAAAAATAGCAGTTTTACAACGAAAAACACTGTTCTAATACATAGAACAGTGCCAAATCTGCTATTTTTTGCTAAAAATGGAGCGGATGATGGGAGTCGGACCCACCTCTCAAGCTTGGGAAGCTCGCATACTACCGATGTACTACACCCGCATTGAATTTTACTTGATTATTATATATTTATATTCCGTTATTGTCAAGTTTTTTGCCTGATGTTTTAAGAATTTGTGTTTGTCGATATAACGCTCCGCCGCTTTTTATGCGGCGGAGCGAAAAATATAAAACAGCGTTTAATCGACTTATATGGGGACTTAGCCTTATTTTTTAACTACGAATAAATGAATCGTAATCTTTAACTTTTTCGTTTATTATCATAATTCTAAGTTCCGAAATATCCGTTATTGTTACGGGGATATTAAAATTGCAACTTGCTTCGACGGTCACGTCCGTTCTCTCTGAATTTACAAAGCGGAAATTTGTTTTCATTGCTTTAAAAACTCCGTTTTTATCAATTGTAAGTTCTAAATCAAGCTTGCCGGGGAATAAATACTCTAATTGCCTTTTGCTTATTCCGTGCGTGCTTCTAATCACATCATAAACATCCGAAAGCTTCGCATTAGCAAAATCATCACCTTGCGACTCGAAAAGCAGTCTGCAAAAGTATTCATAAAGAGTTTCTGTTTCGTCTTTAGGTTTGGGCAGGTATGTCGAATAAGGGCTGTCATATCCTTTTAATAATTCATCATAAAATTCAATGTACTCTTTCGCATTTACGTTGCCTATAAGTGTGAAAACAAGCTTTCTACCGGGGCTTCTTTCATCAAAAAAGAGGTCGCGCACTGTTTTTGACGGGTTCTTCTTTGCATAAGCTAAAATTTCTTCGGCGGTTTTCGCAAGTTTTTCTATAAATTTTTTACCGTCAATCTTGATTGTTACATCACCGCTTCGATTTTTACTTACCGACGGTTCAAGCAACTCCATAAGACCTGTTGTAAAATAGTTAGCCATCTTAATGAAAGTGTCACCGTTTGCTTCAAAATATTCGTCAGAGCGAACTTGCATTCCTATGTACTCTTGATACACATCAAGAGCTCCGGGGATAAGTTTGCCATCGGCTAAAGTTTCAAAACGTTTTTCAAAGAACGTTAAATTGACAGAATCAAATTCTGCTGAATCTTTGTCAACCGTATCATGATAACTAAAATAACCATTAAGACGGTCAAAGCTAATGTTATAGCTTTTTTTGCTTGATTCCTCTATGTACTCGAACATATCTTGCTCGGGAAATCCATCCTTAACCTTTTGATTAAGTATATATTGATATGTTTTTTCCTTTCTTTCTCCGGTAGAACTATACGGCACCA
>CAKQSU010000175.1 GCA_934273135.1 uncultured Clostridia bacterium | reverse complement strand
GGGCAAGGTCGCGGACGTTTTCGAACCCGGTTTTTATGAACTCAAAACGGGAACGCTTCCCATTCTTTCCAAGCTCGCCGCGTGGACTTACGCGTTCGAAAACCCGATTACCGTTGACGTTTACTTCGTCAACACCAAACAATTCACGAACATCAAATGGGGAACGCAAAACCCGATAATGATGCGCGACCCCGAATTCGGCGTTATCCGCGTCAGGGGCTTCGGCGCGTTCGCGTTCAAAGTAGACGACCCGGGTACGTTCCTTATGGAACTTTTCGGTACTAACTCCACCTTTAAGACGGAAGATATCGAAGACTACACCAAGACCATGCTTATTTCCGCTTTGACGGACGCGCTCGGCGAAAGCAAAATCTCCGCGCTCGACTTAGCGGGCAACACGCTTGAATTCAACGAGATAGTCAAAGCCAAAATTCAGGAAAAATTCAGAGAGTTAGGTCTTAAGCTCACCAACCTCTTTATCGAAAACATGTCCGTTCCCGCGGAAGTCGAAAAGGCTCTCGACGAGAGAAGCAAATACGGCATTCTCGGCGGAACGACGGACGTTATGATGAAGTACGCCGCCGCGGAAGCTATGAAGTCCGCCGCCGCTAACCCCGGTATGGGCGGAACGTTTATGGGCGCGGGCGTTGGCTTAGGCGCGGGCGCGCAGATGGGGTCCGTTTTTGCGGACGCTATGAAGCCTTCCGCTCAGCAGCAAACCCCTGCTTCTAACGGAGCAGCCGTCGCGGGAGCCGCTGCGGGAGCCGCCGTGGGCGCAGCCGCTGCCGGCGCAACTAAGGTTTGCCCCAAGTGCGGAGCTGCAATTTCCGCTACCGCTAAATTCTGCCCCGAATGCGGCGAAAAAATTCCTTCTAAAAAATTCTGCGCAAACTGTGGCGCGGAGATAGCGCCGGGGGCTAAATTCTGCCCCGAATGCGGCACAAAGCAGAATTGAAAATGGAAAATTGAGAATGGAAAGTTGAAAGATAAGGACGAATTTATATAATATTTTAAAATCCGCAATTTTCAACTTTGAACTTTCACTTTTCAACTTGCCGTAAGGCATTTGCCTGTCGGTCTCCGTCACCAGCTGTGCCAAACTGCACCACTCTCCACCCTTAGGTGTGGAGTACGCGCCTGCGCGCCGTTTTCGCCTGTTGCGTCAACCTACCGCACTCTACGCCCTCAGCGAAGAGTGTGCGCCCGTCGGCATTCGTAGCCCTGTTGCCCGTCTATGCGCTAATCTACACCGCCGGCACGAATAAATTGAAAGTTGAAAACGGAAAGTTGAAAGTTGCGGACGAATTATATATTATTTCAAATCCGCTTTCGCTCGTGCTTTACGCACGAATATCGATTGCCGTTTATACGGCAAATATCGAGCCGCCTTGCGGCATATCACTTGCGCCTTTGGCGCAAATATCGATTTACGTAAATATCCCCTCATCCACCGTCGCCGCGACGACGGTCCCCCTTCCCCACAAAGCCTGCCGATTTTCGGCATGCGGGGGAAGGTCGGTATGGTTGGGAAAAAACCGACGAACGACGGTCAACCTTTTCCACAAAGCTCGGCAGAGCCGAGCGGGCGAAGGTCGATTTCGGATACATTTCAACTTTCAACTTTCAACTTAAAACTTAAAACAATTCATAGGAGTATTATATATTATGGAAAAAGTAACTAAAGACACTTTGATTGCAGACCTTATCAAAATCAATCCCAACGCCGCGGAAATTCTTTTTGCGCACGGCATGCATTGCCTCGGTTGCGCGCTTGCTCACGGCGAAACCATAGAAGAAGCGACCAACGCGCATGGCGAAGACCTCGAAGAAATTCTCTCCGAGCTTAACGCCGCTATCTAAGCATCCCGTTTTTTTACGGGTTTAAGAGGAAATTTTAATGAGTACGTCAAACGACCGCGGATTTGAAAGCTTTAAGGAACCGGAAGAGCAGGGCAAGATAGTCAAGTGTCCCTCTTGCGGCGGCAACATGACTTTCGACCCCGCCACTCAAACGCTTTACTGCGAATATTGCGGAAACAGGGTTGATTTCGAAAAGGATAAAGAAGTTAAGGAAATAGCGATAGAAAAGGCTTTTGCCGCGGCGGAAAAATGGAATGACGCGGTTACCGTGCGTTGCGACAACTGCGGCGCGAAAGTCGTTATTTCCGCCAACGAAGTCGCCACCAGATGCCCTTATTGCGGTACTGCGCAGATAAAGAAAACGGAAGAAATCGCGGGGATAAAGCCCAACGCCGTTTACCCTTTCACCGTTACCGAGCAAGGCGCGGAAGATTGCGCGAAAAGATGGTGCAAAAAGAGGCTTTTTGCGCCGCGCAAATTCAAAAAACAGATAGCCGCCGACAACTTGAAAGGCGTTTTTCAGCCGTGCTTTACTTTTGACAGCGACACGTTTTCGACTTATGACGGAAGGGTCGGTAAAAGACGGACGAGGACGGTAGGAACCGGCAAAAATCAACGCACGGAAACTTACATAGAATGGAAGATTATCAGCGGTACTTTTTCTCGGTTTTTCGATGACGTGACGATTGCCGCCGCCAAAGAGTTTGACCAGAAAAAACTCAACAAGATAATGCCGTTCAACATAAACACCATTGCCGTTTACGAAAAAAAGTATCTCGCGGGCTACGTCGCAAACCATTACGACAAGGACGTTAAAACCGCGTGGATTGAAGCAAAATCGACAATGGATTCCATTATAAGGAAGGCTATTATAGCGCAATATAATTGCGACGTCGTAGACTATCTTAACGTTTCCACCAATCATCAGAACGTTACGTATAAGTACGTTTTGTTGCCGATCTATTTTTTGAGCTATAAATACCGCAAAAAGCAGTACGGATTGTTTATAAACGGAAACACGGGCAAGGTCTCGGGCAAAACGCCGATTTCTCCGCTCCGCGTGGCTATAGCCGTACTTTTGGGGCTGGGCGCGCTTATCGGCATACTGTACTTTATCGCAAGAAACGGCGCGGTAGACGAAATTATGTCTTATTGCAAAGAGTTGTTACCCTTTTAGCTTGCCGTTTTACGCAAAAATCATTGTTTTTGTCGATAAAAACGGCTTAATCGGCGTTTATCGCGCTAAAAGGTTTGACATAATCCGTTGTTTTTATTAAAATATATCTATTGACAATTGTTCGCTGTCGGTTGCTCGGCTTTCTTGCGCCGCGCCGTTTGCGAATCTCGGAGGCATATATGAAAAAAAGAATATTCTCTCTCGTCGTTGCTCTCGTTCTTGCCGTAGCGTGCTTTTCTTTGACGGCTTGCGGTGAAGTTAAGCAAGGCAGTAAGATACAGAGAATGAAAATGGTACTCGAATTCAGAAACGAAAAGGGCGAAGTAACCGACGAAAAGACTGTCGGAATCGAACTTTACCTCAACTTCGCGCCCGAAACGACTAAGCAATTCATGAAGCT
>CAKQSU010000174.1 GCA_934273135.1 uncultured Clostridia bacterium | reverse complement strand
CCTCCAAGCCTAAAAGCGGGTATTTGCCGATATCTTTAAGATAAAGCTTAACGTGGTCGCCCGTCGAAATTTCTCTGATGAGCTGGTCGTAAAGTTCTTTTTCTTGCTCGATGTCCTCTATAATCTGAACGCCGCCCTCTTCTACCTGTTCGATAACCGTTTCCATTTGTTGTTCGGAAAGCGGGTATTTGTCGATGGCGTCCATCAAGGCTTCGTTTGTTATCGTACCCTTCTTTTTGTAGTCGGTTACGATGTCGGATATAAGTTTTTGCAGTAATTCTTCGGGAATCATAATTCTCCTCCGCTTAATACGGTTATTTATCGTTTAGTTTAGTTTAGTTTAGTTTTTTTTAATTTTTCAGTTTGTTGAGTTCGTCTGTTTTCTTCTGGATTTGTTCGACGATTTTTCGCATAACGTCGATATCGGTCACGGAGGATAAGCAGTCGTTCAAGTCGTTTATCTCGCCTTCGAGCCGCGCGCGCCTGACTGTTTTTACGCAGTCGCCGTAATAGCTTGCGGCGGAATTCGCGCTTACTCCGTCACACTCCAAAAGCACGGCGTTAAGCTCCTCTATATAATCTTCGCCGAGCCTGTCGCAAAGCGTGGCGGCGTAGATTTTTTCGTTCTTTTCTATCAAGGATACAAGATAAGAAGCTATATCCGCGCGTTTTTCGGTAAATTCAAGCCTGAAAAGGTCTTGCTCGGAAGCGTACTTTTCGCCTTTGATGACGGCGCAGAGAATAAATCGTTCGGCTTTCACCTCGCCCGACGGGGCGGGTCGTTTTTCTTCCGGGCTTTCTTCGCGGCGGCTTTCCTTAGGCGGCGATTTTTCAAGGTCGCGCTTTAAGGATTGATAGGTGAGCCGCGAAGCTTCGGAAAGCTTTTTCAAGAGTTCTTCGCGTTCGAATTCTTTGTCGCTTTCACGTATTACCCGAAGCGCGTTGTCGACGAATTGTCGTTTTTCGGTAACGCTTGTCAGGTCGTATTTTTTTCTTAAAAAATCCAACTTGTAATCGATTAGCGGCAAAGCCTCGTCCACGAGTTTTTGGTAAGCCGCCGCCCCGCGCAGTTTAATAAGTTCGTCCGGGTCGAGGTTGTCGGGGAGAGATACGCACTTGACGGTAAGCCCCGCGTCCTTTAAAATCTGAAGTCCTCTGAAAGTCGCGTTCTGCCCGGCGGCGTCGCCGTCGTAGCTTATAACTACGGTGTCGGTGTATCGCATAAGAAGCCGAGCTTGCTCTATCGTGAGCGAAGTACCCATGCTCGCGACGACGTTCTTAAACCCCGCCGAGTAAAGAGCGATTACGTCCATATACCCTTCCACCATAATAACGTACGGCAGAACGCCTTTTTCGCGTTTGAGCTTTTTTAAATTGTTTATGTTGTAAAGGGTTTTGTTTTTGATGAAAACCGTGGTTTCACGCGTGTTTTTGTACTTTGCAAAGTCGGTTTTCACTATAACTCTGCCGCCGAAAGCGATAACGTTGTTCATGTTATCTATTATGGGGATAATAAGCCGTTCCGCTTCGAAATCGTAATATTCGTTCTTTTCCTTGCTGAAAGCCACCACGCCCGCGGCAACCATGTCGTCACGACTAAAACCTTTTTTTTCAAGATACCTCGGCAATGTTTTGTAGTCGAGCGACGCGCCTATGCCGAAGGACTTAAAAACGCTTTTGTCAAACCCTCTTTTCAAAAGATAATCGACGTATTCCTTGCCGCGTTCCGTGGCTAAGTTATGAACGTAAAAAAGCGCGGTTTCACGCAAAATCGCAAGCTTTACTTCCTTGTCTTTGGCAGCTTTGGAAGCGCGAATTTCGTCCTTAAAATCGGTTTCGGGCAGCTCCATACCCGCGCGGTCGGCTAAGTACTTTACGGCTTCCGTATAAGAAAGGCTTTCCACTTCCATTATGAAGGAAATAACGTCTCCGCCCCTGCCGCAACCGAAGCATTTGAAAAACTGCCCCGCTTGATTAACGCAAAAGGACGGCGTTTTCTCCATATGCCCCGGGAGCGGACAACGCGCCCAATACGCGCCGCCTTTTCGCTCCAACTGACAGTATGCGGAGATAACGTCGACAATTTCGTTTCTCGATTTTAATTCCTCTATAAAGGACTGTTCGAACCTCATGTGTCAACCCTTAACGTAAAAGCTTTTCGGTATAAAAATTTCTTCAAAAGTGTACACGGCGTATCTGTCGGTCATGCTCGAAATGTAGTCGCAAACAACCGTGTCTACGTCGTAATTATTCAGTAATTCGATATATCTGAGCGGAAGCTTGTCCTTGTTTTTAGAAAAGTAAGAATACATTGCCGAAATCATTCGCATTGCCGTCTCCTCTTCTTTTTTGGCGTAATCGGTAAGATATACGTTTTCAAACATAAAACTGCGAAGGAGATTGAGAACGGAGGAAGCCTCGTCGCCCATTCTCACATGCGGCTTGCCGACCGATTCTTCGTAAATGGACGTTAAAGCCCTGTTTATGCGCTTGCTCGACGAATCGCCGAAAAATTCCACGGCTTCTTTAGGGAGCATGTCCGCCGTTATTACGCCGCCGCGGATAGCGTCGTCTATATCGTGAGATATGTAGGAAATTCTGTCGGCAATCGACACCGCTTCGCCCTCGAGCGTTGCGGGCGTGCCGCTCATTTTGTGATTAAGAATCCCGTCGCGCACTTCAAACGTGAGATTAAGCCCCGCGCCGTCCTTTTCGAGAACGTCAACGACCCTTAGCGACTGCTCGTTGTGCTTAAACCCTTTCGGAGAAAGCTTGTCAAGACACCTCTCCCCGGCATGCCCGAATGGAGTATGCCCTATGTCATGCCCCAAGGCGACGGCTTCTGCCAAGTCCTCGTTCAGCGAAAGCATTCTCGCAATCGAACGCGCCACTTGCGACACGTCCAGCGTGTGCGAAAGCCTTGTCCTGTAATGGTCGCCCTCCGGGGAAAAGAAAACCTGCGTTTTGTTTTTAAGCCGCATAAAAGCCTTAGAATAAATGATTCTGTCCCTGTCGCGCTGAAAATCCGTGCGCATGGGACAAGGCGGTTCTATTCTTGCTCTGCCGCGACTGTTCGCCGATTGCATGGCGTAAGGCGACAAAAACTCTCGTTCTTTTTTTATCGTAATCTCTTTCATAGCCCTATCGGTAAAACCTTTTTAAAGTCGCAAAATCCGAAAAACATCGGAAAATAAGTGTAAAAATTTATTCACTAATAATATAATACAATTTTTTTTCGCATTTTCCTTTTTTTCGTACGAAAAAATTTCAAAAATATTTTTTTACCCGCTTTTTCCCGCTCTTTTCGAGTATTTTTGAGAACAAAAAAGAGAACCGGCGGGTAAAGACGATTCTCTTTGGGGTTGTTTGTTATAAAATTTTATTTTATTTGCTTAGAATTTTTGCTTCGTAGCACGCGGAAGGGATAAACTTATTCTTCTCGAAGTCTCTCGCTAAAACCAAAACTTTGTCCGCATAAACGTAAACATAGTAGC
>CAKQSU010000173.1 GCA_934273135.1 uncultured Clostridia bacterium | reverse complement strand
TGCCGATACAATCGTAGACGTTTCGCTTGAAAAAAACGTGGACGGTTACGATGTGTACCCGGTCGCAAACACCGTTTTCGTTGTTCAGTATTCTTCTAAGGATAAAGCCGTTGCGACAAACAAATGGAAAACGTACACGATAATAGCGGCTCTCGTCGCGCTCGTTCTCTCGTATCTCGCGTTCTTTATCGCTTCTCGTCTTGACGACACCGTTAATTCCAAAAAGGATATCGAATACTCTACGGGCTTCGACGTTATCGCATACGTGCAGGACGTTTCCGTAAAAACAAAGGGGAGCAAGTGATATGAGCGATAATTTTTTCAAACGCCTTTTCGGCGGAAAAACCCGTCACTCAAAGATAGTGAGAAAGGACGAAATCGTCGTTAAAAAAGACGAAATGAACGCTATTAACGAGTGCTACAACACATTAAAAGACAATATTTTGTTTATGTCCGGCGAAAACAAGCCGCAGGTTATTCAGTTCGAGTCCTCCGTCGAGGGCGAGGGCAAAACGACCGTTTGCGCCAACCTTGCCGTTTCGCTTTCCTTTAACGAAAAAAGGATTCTCGTTATCGACCTTGACTTCCGCCGTCCGCGCATAAACAGATTCTTTTCGCTTTCAAACGAAGTCGGTCTGGTCGATTATATGTCGGACAAAGCAAAAATCGAAGAAGTTATCAAGCACACCGAATACGCCGGTCTTGATATAATAACGAGAGGGTCTGAAATTTTCAATCCGTCGCTCTTATTAACGAGCGAAAAGTTCGCAAAACTCATTGCGGCTTTAAGAGAAAAATACGATTACATTTTCCTTGATTCCGCTCCCGTATTGCAGGTTTCGGAGTACATACACATCTCCAAGGTTTCGGACGGGGTGTTGTTTGTCGTCGCGTACGGCAAAGCTCAGAAAAAAGAAATCCACGAAGCCTCCGAACTTTTAAAACGTAGCGGCGCGCGCGTTTTGGGCAGCGTAATGAACTTCTACAAATCCGGCTCCGGCGGATATTACGGTAATAAATATTATTATTACGGAGAAGAAAAATAAAATGACGGATATTCATGCTCACGTCGTGCCGAACGTTGACGACGGCAGTAAAAGCCTTGAAGATTCTATTTCGCTTTTAAAAAGAGCGGAAAAGGAGGGGATAAGCCGCTTGGTTTGCACTCCCCATTTTCGAAGAGGCGTTTACGAGGCGACGAGGGCGGATATCGAACAAGCATTTTCCACCCTCGTCGAAAACAATCCGACGGGGGTCGAGCTTTTTTTAGGCAGAGAAATAACGATTGACAAAGGCGTGTATAAAGCCTTAAAAAGCGGCGAACTTTCAACAATGGCGGGCGGTAAGTACGTTCTTTGCGAATATCCTTACACCAAACATTTCGACGTTGCAAGCTCCGTTTACGAGCTTAAACTTGCGGGGTTTAAGCCTATAATAGCGCATATAGAAAGGTACGAATATCTTTCCGTGGAAGACGTTGAAGAACTACGGTCGATGGAAGCCCTTATTCAGGTCAACGCCTCGTCGTTTTTTGCTTCTCCGCTCGCTTCGTTTCGCCGTCGCGCGCACAAGTACCTCGAAAAAGACTTTATCGACGTTATATCGAGCGATATTCACTTTACGCGTGAGTATAATATGAAAAAGGCTTACGAGACGATAAAAAAAAGATACGGCACGGAGAAAGCCGAAAAGCTTTTCAAACTGAACGCCGACAAAATTTTCGAATAAAAAAAGGAGCGCGGGACGCGCTCTTTTCGTTAGGTCTTACATTCATTATCCCTAATTTTATAAAAATAAATTTCTCGTTTAGGTAAACTTTAGTTTTAAGTCGCATAATAACTCTCGAAAAGAGGTTGTTGCGACGGCTGAACAAATAGGGATAAGTAAGTTTCGCTTAAAATCTCGGCGCGGCGTCGTCCGCATTGGGCGTGAAAACGAAAACTTCGTTCACGATAGGTTGCCAGCTGCCCTTTAAGGCATAGGTTGCCCCGGCTAAGATATCGAGTACGCGCACGGCGGTCGCTTCTTTGAGTTCCGTGCAATAAACGATAACCGAACGCCCGAGCCGCAATGCGTCGATAATGGGGTAAAGGTCGGCAAAACTCCTCGGATAATACCTGTCAAAAGTCCCCGCGACGGTGGACTTAGGCATTTCCGACATATTAAACGGTTTGTTTAAGTCCTTTTTCGGTTTTCTTTCGCTTTCCGGCTTAATAAAGCTGTCGAATACTCCCATAGTAAAACTCCTTTTCGTTAGTTTATTTTGCTGTAATCTCTTTTTCCGAATATCGCTTCGCCGAGGCGAACGCAGTTAGAGCCGCACTTTACGGCGATTTCGTAATCGTGCGACATTCCCATCGAAAGAACGGAAACGCCGTCAAATTCATTCTTAATTATATCATATAAGTTGCGCGTTTGCAAACATTTTTCTTGTATTATCTCAAAACTTAACTCGGGCATTACCGTCATCAAGCCCTTCACGCGGATGTTTTCAAGCGAACTTGCCTTTGAAAACAGCTCAAAAACGTCCCGAAAGCAAACGCCTCCCTTTTCCTTTTCGCCCTGGTTTACTTCGACTAAAATATCGGTAGTAACCCCCGCGCGTTTTGATAACTTTGAAATTTCCTCGGCGAGGCGTAAACTGTCCACGGATTCTATAAGCGAACATTTTCCGATAAGGTATTTTATCTTGTTTGATTGAAGCCTTCCGAAAAACCGATAGTCTGCGCCTTTGAAAAACGGGTATTTATCTCTGAATTCCTGTGCTTTGTTTTCGCCGAAAACGGTGATCCCCGAGCTTAAAGCCCTGTGCATTTCCTCTATCGTCCGCGTTTTCGAAGCGGCGGCAATCGTTATTTTCTCGCCGTAATCGTTTACTTTCGGAATCGTAGCTAAAAGAGTTTTTACGTTGTTTTCTATCAACAAGTCATCGTTTACCATATAAAAAGTATAATACCGAACCGCAAGGCTTGTCAACTTTTCGGGTCAAAAAAAATAAAAATCATAAAGGATTTATCCTTTAAAGGAGCTAATATGAACAAAAAATATTTTGTCTTAACCGTGGTTACGGCTCTCGTTATCGCTATGAGCTTAACGTTTTCGGCATGCTCGTTGAGCGGGCTTTCCGCATACGATATCGCCGTGAGAAACGGCTTCACCGGCACCGAGCAGGAATGGCTTGCCAGCCTGAAAGGCTCTAACGGCAAGGACGGCGAAAACTTCAACGTCGATTACACCGCTTACGAGCTGTATTCTGAAATGGTAGAAAAAGGCTCGTATACGGGCAGTTTTGCCGACTTCGTGAAAGAATACTTCGGCTCAACGGGCAGCGGAGTAGTAGCAAACAACACGCTTTTTTCTGTCGTGGACGTCGTTGCGACTTTCACCGTAAGAACAAGCACGGGCGGCGGTTTTTGGGGCGGCGGCACCACCACGGGCAAGTCTACTTCTTCGGGGACGGGCGTTTTCTATTCGGTCGATAAGGAAACCGGCAATGCGCTC
>CAKQSU010000172.1 GCA_934273135.1 uncultured Clostridia bacterium | reverse complement strand
TCTGAGAAGCCTCTACGGCGTCGTCGTTGAACATCTCGTAAAAATCGCCCAGCCTATAAAAGATAATACAGTCGGGATATTGTTCTTTTATGGAGTTGTAATGATCCATCATATCGGTTTTAGCCATAGTTCACCTCGGGTGTTAACCCGTTTTTCTTAAATAAAAGATTTTTGCAACGGTACTTAATCGACGATTTTGCCGAAAAGCGATATTCCGTTCGCCTTTTCGATTTTTACGTTGACAAAATCGCCTATCAAGTTGACGTCGCTATTAAAATACCCCATTCTGCCGTACTCGTCGCGACCTAAGTAAAGACCTTTCTTTTCGTCAAAATCCTCACAAAGTATTCTTACCGTTTTGCCCTCGTAAGAAGAGGAAAGCCTTTTTGTTTCGGCGTTCTGGAATTCGACAAGGCGCATTATTCTTTCCTTTTTCACGTCCTCGGGAATTTGCTCTTCCATTCTGTCCGCGGGGGTGCCTTTTCGGCGCGAATAAACGAACGTAAACGCCGACGAAAACCCCACTTTTTCAGACAAGTCGAGAGTGTCGAGAAAATCTTCTTCCGTTTCGGTCGGGAAGCCTATCATAATGTCTGTGGAAATGGCGCAATCAGGCATATACTTACGGATAAGTTCGACTTTTTTAAAGTAATCTTCGCGCGTGTAGCGACGGTTCATAAGCTTTAATATGCGATTGCTCCCCGCTTGCACCGGCAAATGTATCTGGTGGCAACAATGCGGGTTTTCGGCTACCGCTTTAACTACTTCTTCCGTCAAATCCTTCGGGTGATTGGTCATAAAACGAAGCCTGTAATCGCCGTCTATCGTTTTGAGCATATTTATAAGCGCGGCAAAGCTTGCGCCCTCAACGTCTTTTCCGTAAGAGTTTACGTTTTGACCGAGCAAGGTTATTTCCTTATATCCGCTTTTGACGAGAACGTTGACTTCCGAATAGATTGCGACCATATCGCGGCTTCTTTCTCTGCCGCGAACGTAAGGAACGATGCAGTAAGTGCAGAAGTTGTTGCAACCTTGCATAATGTTCACCCACGCGTTGGGGTAACTTGTTCTGAAAGGTTTTTCGCCCTCTATTATCTTGCCCGTTTCGCCGTCTACAATCTCTACGATTTTTTTGCCGCCCGCAATGCGCTTATCCAAAAGTTCGCCGAATTTTTCGAGATTGTGCGTACCGAAAATAATATCGACGTACGGCATTTTCTTCTTTAATTCCGAAGCTTCCTTTTCTTGCTGAGTCATGCAACCGCCGACGGCAATTATAAGCGACGGCTTTTTCTTCTTTAATTGTTTAAGCGCGCCGATGTTCCCGAATGCGTGTTGCTCGGCGTTTTCTCTTATGCAGCATGTGTTGAACACGATAACGTCCGCTTCCTCGTCCTTTTCGGTGGAAGCGTAGCCGCGGCGCATGAGTATGCCCGCAAGCTTTTCCGATTCGTGAATGTTCATCTGACAACCGTACGTAACTATTTTATAAAACTTTTGCATATACCTTACTACTTTATAAAACTATTTCTGTCTTTATATAAATGATATTATATAATAATTTAATTATTTTTGCAAGTAACTAAAGGATATTTTCGCGTTTTATCGTTCATACTAAAACGGATATGAAAAGGTTTTTTAAGGGCGTTTTTGTTGCTTTTTTATTGATTTTTACACTTTCTTTTGCTGCGGCGGCTTTGTTTTTAATGATTCCCTCAAATTCGGAATTAAACAAAGAATTACTTGTAAATACAAGCGATTTTTTAACTTTTTATGATAGACATGATTGCGTTTTTGCCTCCGAAAGCACAAACGGAAGTCTGAAAGAAGAAAGCTTTAACGAGCAGACGAAAAAAGTTTTTATCGAAGCGGAGGACAGAAATTTTTATTACCACAAAGGGCTTGATTTTAAGAGAATGATTAAAGCCCTTTTAGTAAATCTTAGCTCCCTCTCGTTTAAAGAGGGCGCGTCAACTATTAGTCAACAGCTCATAAAGAACACACACCTGACAAGCGAAAAGAGCATAAAACGCAAATTAAAAGAAATAAAGCTCGCTCAGAAGCTTGAAAAAGAATACTCGAAGGACGAAATTTTGAGTATGTACTTAAACACAATTTACTTTGGCGAAGGCAATTACGGACTCCCTGCGGCGGCAAAATATTACTTCGGAAAAAACGCGGACGAATTAACTTTGGCGGAAACGGCTACGCTTGCGGCGATTATCCCCTCGCCGTCAAAACTAAACCCGTGCAAGAATATCGAGATTGCCGAAAAGAAGCGCAACGCCCTTTTGAAAACTATTTACGAACGCGGAAAAATAACAAAGGAAGAATACGAGCAAGCAATAAGCGAACGGATGAAAATTATAGAACGCTGCGTCAGTATTGAAACGCCGTACTTAAAAGCCGCGTTAAACGAGATAGCCGAACTCGAAATTTCGCCTTACGCGTTAAAAAAATGCAAGATATACACTTACTTTGACGAAGCAGCTCAAAAAGCCGCCGAATATAACGCGCTAAGCGAATACTCGTATCAGGCTATGGCGGTCGATAACGAAACGCTCGGAATAACGGCTTTTTATTCCGACTGCGGAGAAAAAACGATAGACCCCGCTTCCACCGTAAAACCCTTTCTCGTATACGCGCCGTCATTAAGTCTCGGCGTAATTACTCCGTACACCCTCTTAGACAACGACAGACGCGACTTTTCGGGCTATTCGCCCGCTAACTTCAACAACGTTTACGGCGGCAAGGTTTCGGCGACCGAAGCCCTGTCGAAAAGCTACAACGTGCCTGCCGTTGAACTTCTGGAATGGACGGGCGTTGACGAATGCAAGGATTTTGCCCGAAAATTAGGCGTAAATATAGGCAGCGACCACCTTTCGATCGCCCTCGGAAGCATTGGTGGCGCAAAAATAAAAGGGCTTTGCGCGGCTTACGCAAGCTTTGCGAACCTCGGCGAATACGCGGAATGTAAATTTATAAGGAAAATAATAAGCGAAAGCGGCGTAACTTTATACGAAAACGACGAGAGAAAAATAAGGGCTTTCGACAAAGGCACGGCAAGCCTTGTAACCGAAATGCTTACCGTTTGCGCAAAGAGCGGTACGGCGAAAAAAGTCGGTGCGGAGAACCGATTTGTTGCGGCAAAAACAGGCACAGCCGGAGACAAAAAAGGCAATACGGACGCGCTCTGCGTAGCGTATACCCCGTCCGTAACCGTTGCGGCGTGGTTTAGCGGTAAAAACGGCGAATTACTTTCAAACGCCATAACGGGCGGAGGTCTGCCCGCCGCCGCGGTAGCTGATATTACGGCAAAGACTTCGGCTAAAAACGAAAATTTCTCGTTTGATGGCGTGGAATACGTCAATATTGACAAGTTGACCTACGAGGAAACGGGCGAAATTCTCGTCTGCCCGGAAACGGTACCCGAAAGATACTCATTTAAAGGTATGTTTTTGCCGAATTTCAAGCCCGAAAAACAGTCGGAAAAACTAAATTCGCCCGCGCCGTCTATAAAACTTTTTAG
>CAKQSU010000171.1 GCA_934273135.1 uncultured Clostridia bacterium | reverse complement strand
CCCTCATATAGTCTCCGCCGGCAGCGTCGGTTTCGACAATTCCGATAAATCCCCATTCCGTTCTTAAAACGTCGGTTAAAATACCTTTATGTCTGCCGACCCAAGTGCAACCGAGCCTGTTTAAAGCCGACATAACGCCGTTCGCCTTGCCTTCCGTAACGGCAGCTTCGAAAGCTTTAAGATAAATTTCGCGCACGGACTGCTCGTTAGCCCAAGTCGTTGTACCGCAACGATTTATTTCTTGGTCGTTCAAAGCGAAATGCTTAATATTTACAATTGCGCCGCGCTTTTGTAAACCCTTTACTTCCGCGCAAAGTATTTGTCCGGACAAAAATCCGTCTTCGGAAAAATATTCCCAGTTTCTGCCGCCGTAAGCCGAACGGTGTATGCCCGCGCCCGTGCCGTAAATTTCGCCGACGCCGGCGTGAAGCATTTCCATTCCGAAAGCGTCGCAGACTTTTTCAACAAGCGCGTCGTCAAACGTGGAAGCAAGAACTACTCCGCACGGAAAGCACATAAATGTTTTTACATCCGCCGTTTTGCTGTTTTTGACTCCCGCGGGACCGTCATGGGCAACAACCGACGGGGCGTTCACGCTCTTTACGCTCGATATAGAATGATTGCCGAGTCCGCAAAGGCTTATGGTTTCTTTCCATGAAAGCTGATCTAAAAAATTTTCCCACAAAGGATTATCATACGGCAAACCTTTAAGCATAATAAGCGAAAGCTGCCCGTTAGACGAAGTTATCTCGCCGTACTTAGGCATAACCTTAGATTCGTCTTCCCATTTATCTATCCCCGTGGCAAGCTGCATATCCGCAACGAAAGTTTTGTTCATCGCAATCATTTTGACGTTCGTTTTCGGGTAAGTTGTTTGCCAATCGTTCCTCGAAAGATACGTTATCTTTTGGTTTTTGGTACCCTCGTAAAGATTGATATCCGTATCGTCGAAGCGATTGGTTACTTCCTTGCCCGTGTAAGCGGAAACTGCATATTTTTTAAAGTCGTCTTTTGTGATAGCGTGCTTAAACGCAAGCGTTTTCTCGCCGTCTGCGGCTTTGCCGAAGCTATCGGTCATTCCGTCTTTTGCGGCGTAACCCTTTAAAGAAAGAATGTTGTTGAGCGCGTCGTGCGCGTCAAACCCTATCGCAAAATAATAGTCGCCTTTTTCGAGAATGTACGTTTTTGCATTATAGCTGTCGTAAGTTTTAAGTTCCGAGCCTTTTACGGTTATCGTGACCGATTCCGATTTGCCCGGTTCGATGATGCCCGTTTTAGCATAACCCGCAAGTTCGACGGAAGCTTTTTCTATATTGTTTGCCTTGTCGTATTCGGTATACGGCTTCTGAATATACGCTTGTACCGCGGTTTTGCCCGCAACGGAGCCGGTGTTTTTGACTTCAACCGTGATTTCGTAATTTTCGCCGACCTTTTTAAATTTTGCCGAAGAATATTCGAAAGTCGTATAAGAAAGTCCGTAGCCGAACGGATACAAAACTTCGTCGGAATACCTCCATTCGTTTTTGCCGTTGACTACTCCTACGTTTGCCGCCGCGTTTCCGCTTTTCATAACGGTATCTTCGTATCTCGTTTCATAGTAGCGGTACCCTACGTAAATGCCTTCCTGATAAACCATATACGCATGGTGGTATGCATTTTTAGCCTTGTTGTCGGCAGGAAGCGAACCGTAACGCGTGAATTCGAAGTCACCCGTATTAACTACCGACGGGGCAGAATCGGTGTTATAGGCGTAAGTATCCACGAGCCTGCCGCTCGGGTTAACTTTGCCGCTCATCACGTCGTATATGGCGGCAAACGAAGCGTTTCCGCCCATTCCTGCCCATAAGATTGCATCTAAGTCGTATGAATTTATCGTTTTCATAGCCATCTGCGTTCCCGTATTAAGGACGAGAATAACCTTTTTGAAAACGTTTTGCTGTTTCAACTTTATAAGCGCGGAAATTGTATCGCACTCGTTTTTTGTTAATTCAAGATAGTTGTCATCGACATGCTCGTCGCTTGTGCGTACGCTCGTATCGAACCAAGTATCGCCGTCTTCGCCGCCGTTTCTCGTGATAAAGTATACCGCGGCGTCGCCATAACTTGCAAACGAATAGCCCGCGGCGGCGTTCACCGTGCTCCAAGCTTTTTCGTTTACCAAAAATTCTTTATAGTGGCTTGCGGGAGAAATTCTTTCCCATATTTGCTTATTTTCGTACACGCCGCTGAGCGTCGGGTTAACGGTAAATTTGTTCTCCGACTCGAACGTTCCTTTCAAGTCCTTAAAATCGCTTATCGATACTCCTACGTTACCGGAGCCAAAGCCCGAATATAACCAGTTTGCAGCCTTAGAAGAAACGCCGAAAAAGCTCAGCTTATCGCCTTCTTTAAGCGGCAAAGCGTTGTTTTCGTTCTTCAAAAGCACCGCGCCGTCGGCGGCAGCTTGTTCGGAAACCTTCATAGAGTTTTCACGCATCTTAACGTCGTCGTAAGTTTTTCCGTCTTCCTTGTAAAAATCCGACTTATAATACTCCGTGTCGCCGCTTTGCTCGCCTTTGACCATTTCGTAAGGGTTGATGCCGAGCGCGTAGTTTATGTTGCCCTCGTTTTCCTTAACGTAGCTTTCGCCGACAATCGAAATGACGAGCGCGAACGCGAAAAATATCGTTATAACGCCCCAGACTTGCTTGTTGAAGATTTTAGAAAGTATTTTCATGAGTTTTCGCCTCCGAGAGGTTTTTCCTCTTTTCCTAAGACCGCCTTTTCCTTTTTCGCTTTAACGCCGAACACGCCGAGAACCACCGTTCCCGCAAGAAAGACTATCGCGAGAAAGAAAATGAGAGTCTGATACCATGTTCCGAAAAGGCTTGCGGTGCCGTTCGTTTCCGCTTCGATTCTGTTTAAAATAACAAACACAACGGTTGCGGCAACGATAAGATAAAAGGTTATCACGCCCGAAAGCCCCGCCAAAAATCCCCAAGGGACTTTTTTCTTCATAGTTTAAAGTTGCTCCTTTATCTGAAATTTATTCGGGTTTTTGTCCCGAGCAAAGGATAAACGCGCGCTGAATGCCCCTTGCACTTTTTATTATACAAAATGCAACCGCCTTGTCAATAGCGGTTGCACATTCTCTCGTTTCAAATGAATATTTTATTTTTTTTGCTCCTGAATGTCGGTTTTCGGCATCGGAAGAAGTACGTCGAGCTTAAAAAGACCGTTTTTTGCTTCTATGGTTACGTCGCCGCCGTACTTTTCGACTACGCTCGAAATGCTCGTCATTCCGAATCCGTGGTTTTCCTTATCGGTTTTATCGGTAAGCGGCAAGCCGCGCTCGTCAAAGCTTATATCGCCTGCGTAATAATTGCTTTCCGCAATCGACACGAACCCGCCCGACTTTGTGACGTTTAAGCTTATGCACCGTTTTTCGCCGTCGTCAAGCTTTAAAACGGCTTCTATCGCGTTATCTAAAATATTGACGAAAAGCGCGTAAATATCACCCTTTTTCATAAAGGCAAGCGGCGCGCCGTCCGCAAGACATGTTATTTTTATTTTCCTTTCGCGGCACAAAAG
>CAKQSU010000170.1 GCA_934273135.1 uncultured Clostridia bacterium | reverse complement strand
TTTTTGTGGCAGGAAGGACACACCGTCCACGCGACCGAAGAGGAAGCGAGAGAAGAAGCAATAAAAATGCTTCGTTGCTACGAGAAATTCATGAACGAGGTTTTGGCTATCCCCGTGTTCACCGGCATTAAGACGGAAAAGGAAAAATTCGCGGGGGCGGTAGAGACTTACGGGCTTGAAGCGATGATGCTTGACGGAAAGAGCTTGCAAGCGGGAACTTCCCATTACTTAGGGCAGAACTTCGCAAAGTCTTTCAATATGAAATTCCTCGACAAGGACAACGTTTTAAAGTACGGATATTCGACGAGCTGGGGAACTTCTACGCGTATGATCGGCGCGGTCGTTATGGCGCACGGAGATCAGCGCGGGCTTGCGTTGCCGCCGATGGTCGCTCCTATTCAGGTTATAGTCGTTCCCGTTGCTCAGCACAAGGAAGGGGTTTTGGAAAAGGCTAACGAAATCACCGAAAAACTTGTCGGAATGGGCGTAAGAGCGGAAGCGGACGCAAGAGAAGCAAGCCCCGGCTGGAAGTTCAACGAATGGGAGATGAAAGGCGTTCCTTTGCGCCTCGAAATAGGTCCGCGCGATATCGAAAACGGTTGCTGCATGCTGTTTAGGCGCGACAACTTTGAAAAAACCGAACTTTCTCTCGACAACCTCGACAAAATTCCCGAAATTCTCAAACAAATTCAAGTCGATATGCTTGAAAAGTCAAGAAAGAATCGCGACGCGCACGTCGTTGAAGCGAAAGACCTCGACGGCATATTAAAAGGCGTTGACGGCGGAAACTTCGTCAAAGCTCCTTGGTGCGGTTGCAGAGAATGCGAAGACAAGATTAAGGAAATGACGGCGGCTTCCGCTCGCGTTATAACGACCGATTCGGTAGAAAGAGAAACTTGCGCCGTTTGCGGCAAGAAAGCCGAAAAGATAGTTTTGTTCGCAAGAGCTTACTAAGATGTACGGCGCGGGCGAAAGACAAAAAAAGCCGTATAACCCCAACTCCTTTACGGCAGTCGATTCGGGCTTGGCTTTCATAATTATTTTAACTTTGTTTTTCGGACTGGAACAAGCCTTTTCGGCGGTGATAAGCGCAATAGGTCGTGATAATATAGACTATTATCTCGTATCGATTATAAGCGCAGTTATCTCGCAAGGGGCGATAATCGGCGTTGCTTTGATTTTTTCAAAAGTACGGCACGTTTCGCTTTTAGGCGGGGGCGGATTCAAAGCCGAATTCGATTGGCTCAATATTTTGTTCGGATTGTTGCTTATTCTCGGAATATTTTTTGTATTTTCCGGAGCGCATTTCGATTTTGTAGACGACGTTTACAGGCTCGTTTACGATATGTCGTACGACGAATACGCCAAACGTTTGCAAGAACAAATAAGTGGTAACCCGGGATTTGCTTTCCTTTACGTCATCGTATTCGTGCCGCTTCTTCCGTGTATTTGCGAGGAAGCGTTGTTCCGCGGCGTAATAATGAAGGGATTAAGAAACTTCGGCGATTTTACCGCTGTGATACTGACTTCCGTGT
This sequence comes from uncultured Clostridia bacterium, assembly GCA_934273135.1. GTDB lineage: Bacteria > Bacillota > Clostridia > Christensenellales > Borkfalkiaceae > UBA4636. The sequence continues at coordinate 2,048 of CAKQSU010000170.1, read as the reverse complement.
TCTTTTGCTTTATGCACGGCAACTTCGGGCAGGTCGTACTGCAATTTTTCGGCGGGCTTGCTATAACCGCGGTTGTTATGATAACGAAAAACTACGTTATCGGTTGCGTAATGCATTTTGCGAACAATCTTTTTACTACGCTTATCACAGTGTTCAACGCCGTCATTAACGAATACGCGCAGGGCATGGAGTTTGTCCTCGAAGCGGCGCAAATTATTTGCGGAACCGTGTTCCTCGTCGTTGCCGTGGTGTATTTTGCAAGAGTTTACCTTGCGACTTACAAAAGAAAACTGACGGGAAAACGAGAGAAGGCGAGCGGAAAAGACATAGAGAATCTTGCGCTTATAACAAACGGCAAGGACAAAATGCCGTCGAGGGAAAATTGCTTGTTTACACTAAGAACCGAACTCCCTGCCGACTTATACGAAGTCGGGGCGAACTACTATTTTTACGACGGTGAAAAAATCGTAAAAATCAATGAAAAAAACAACGGAAAATTGTCAAAAGTTTTGTTGTTTAACGGACTTATTATATCGGTTGCGATGATTTTCCTTTCGTTAATCTAAAATTACGGTTTCTTCAATAAAAGACAAACCGAAAAGGATAAAATTATGTTAAGTCAAATTATATCTGCCGTATACATGATTGCGGAAAGCTTCGAAGAACTCGGCATAAATTTTAATTATTCCGCGTTTGCGATAAGCTCGCTTATATCTTCGCTTTTGGTTTTGGTCGTGGGCTTTGCGTTCAGAAGCATAGGCGTTTACGTTATGTCTAAAAAACAGGGGCTTTCCACGCCGTGGCTTTCCTTCGTGCCGTTTTTAGGGTACGTTCAACTCGGAAAGCTCATAGGACCGGCTAAGATTTTCGGAATGAGAATGAAAAATACCGGGTGGCTTGTCTTTGCGTTTTTGCTTGCAAGCACGGCGGCGGAAGCGGCTTACGACGTTTTGTACTGTTGGAAGGATTTTTTGTTTATAATTGTAAAAAACAAAATACCCGCGGCGACTGCGGATGCGACAATAGGCGAATATATTCTCGTCGGAGTAAACTATTTGCTGTCCTTAGGTTACATAGTTGCTTTCGTTTTTTCGGCGATACTCTTTTTCCGTTATTATTCAAAAAATTCCGTTGCGGGCTTCACCGTTTTGTCGGTATTTTTCGAATTTATGTTCGGAATACTCGTTTTCGTTTGCAGAAACAACGATAAAAAAGACCTTAACGCCGAGCGCCGCGCGTTTGAAGAAAAATTGAAAAGTCGCGGCGGATTTTACGGTTCGGGTAACGGAGGGTTTTACGGCGGAAACAACGGCGATTTTTACGGCGGACAACCGGGAACGCGCTACGGAGAAGAAAAGCGTGAAGATAAGGACGGTTCGCCGTTCTCCGAATACGCAGATACCTATAAAAACGACGACGTTTTCGAAGAGTATTCTGCGCGCGATAAAAATAAAGACGATAAAAAAAATAACGACAACAGCGAGGACGATTTGTTTTGAGAATCTTTGAAAATATCGCGGCTCTCTCCACCGCGCCGCTCGCTTCGGGCGTCGGCGTTATAAGGATAAGCGGCGAAAGCCCTTTATCTATAGCTGAAAAAATGTTTAAATGCAAAACGCCCGTTAAAGACTTTGAGCCGTACAAAATGTACGTCGGAACAATCGAAGGAGAGGGACTGAGCGACTTTGGCATGTGCGTTTACTTTAAGTCGCCGAAAAGCTATACCGGCGAGGATATGGTCGAATTCCATTGTCACGGCGGAGTTGCCATAACAAGGGCGATATTGAACAGAATTTTTTCGCTCGGCGCAAGAAGCGCGGAACGAGGAGAATTCACTAAACGCGCATTTTTGAACGGCAAGCTTTCGCTTTCTTCTTGCGAAGGGTTAATCGACATGATTAACGCGGAATCGACTGCTCTTGCAAAATCGGGACTGTATTTATATAGAGAAAATCTTTTAAAAAAGATAAAAAACGCCCAGGATGAGCTTAAAAACGTGCTTGCGAAAATAAGCGCGAACATAGACTATCCGGAGGAAGGGATAGAAC
>CAKQSU010000169.1 GCA_934273135.1 uncultured Clostridia bacterium | reverse complement strand
TGCCCTTGTCCATTCCGTCTATAACGCGTACGCATTCTTTTTGATAATCCCTCAGTTCCATTCAAAAAGCCTCGATAATCGACTTATAGAGGGGCTTTTTTGTTTTGCCCTCTATTTTAAAACCTCTTCCGGCGTTCTGCCGTCTATAAAGGAAGCAGTTTTTACAACGTCCTCAAACTCAAAGCCGTAAAGACTTTCAAGCTTTGCGCCAAACAAGTCCGGGCGCAAATTTTCCGCTCCGCTTTTTAAGACGGCAACGAGGTTCGTTTCGTCGCGCTTTAAGGAAATTATCTTATCCCGCACGTTTTTTTCGTTGCCCTTTTTGTCGACCATCAAAAAGCAATCGGAAGCGAGGATTTTTTCTAAGTCTACCTTTTCGCTTAAACCTTTCATAACGTACCGGGCGGAATTGATAATCGCGGCAAGGTTAGGATTTTTTTCGACCGAAAAAGCGTTCACGCACCTTATCCCTTGCGGGCAGTTTTCGTTGTACTTTTTTATGAACTCGTCTCTCGAAAGCGAAGTCGCCGTAACGCCGTATTCCGCCTCGCTTTTTATGCCTACGCCCAAAGGGTTGGACAAAAAGATGAGCATGTGCGGATTAAACCCTTGCGAATATTCGACGGGGATTTCGCCGCGGATAAAGGTTTTTTGGATATGCCGAAGCACGTCGAGGTGCGAAACGAATTGATATCCGTCCGTTTTTACGTATCTGAAAACTAACATCTGTCGCACTTGAACTCCTTTTGCACTCCGCAAGCCTTGCAACCTTTAAAGCAACTGCCGGTAACTTCGCCGGAGTACGCCTTTTTGCGTTCTTTCAACAAATAATCTTTCGTCACGAAAATGTCGATAAAGTCCCACGGCAAAATCTCGTTTTCGCCGCGTTCGCGCGTGTATGAGGAAATCTTCAAACCGCACTCGTCAATCGCTTCAAACCACTTGTCGGCTTTCAAACATTCGCTCCAACTGTCCAAAAAACTGCCCTTTTTGTAAGCTTTTTCGATAACGTCCGCAACCTTCCTATCCCCTCGGGCAAGCACGGCTTCAAGCTCGGAAAGGGAAAAATCGTTCCAGCTGAAAGTTACGCCTTTCACAAAAAGCTTTTCTTTAAGCCGTTTTACTTTATGCTCGAACTCCTCGCGCGTAATCTGTCTTTCCCACTGAAACGGCGTGAAAGGTTTTGGAATAAACGTGGAAACGCTGATCGAAACGCGCAAGTTGCGCGCGTACTTCGGGTTAGCCGAATACACGTCCTTTATTTTGAAAACTATATCGGCGATTCCGTCAAGGTCCTCGTCCGTTTCGGTCGGCAAACCCATCATAAAGTAGAGTTTTATGCTCGAATAACCCTTTTCAAACGCGATTTTTACGCTGCGTTCCACTTCGTCCTCGGAAATATCCTTATTGATAACGTCGCGAAGTCTTTGCGTTCCCGCTTCGGGCGCAAAGGTTAAAGAACTTTTGCGCGATTGCTCTATAAATTCGCCGTCGAAGCTGTCGATTCTTAAGGACGGCAATGCGATTTTCGTATCCGGCAAAGCCGTTTTCAACTCTTTTAAAAGCTCTTTGAGCTTAGGGTAATCGCCGGTAGAAAGGCTGTTTAAACTAAGCTCGTCAAAGCCGGTGCTTTTCACAAGGCACACGGCTTGCTCAGTAAGATGTTCGACCGAACGCTGACGAATGGGGCGGTACAAAAACCCCGCCTGACAAAATCTGCACCCGCGCGGGCAACCGCGCATAACTTCTATAACGGCTCTGTCAAACACGGCTTCTATGTTCCCCACCGGCATTTTGTGAGGAAACACCGCGTTATCCAAGTCGCGGCAAACGGCTTTTTTGACCTTTGTTTTTCCGATAAACCCCTCTATAAGCCCGTTATCGTCATATTTTACTTCCAAGAGAGAGGGAACGTAAACGCCGTCAAGCTCGGAAGCTTTTTCTAAAAATTCCTTTTTTGTTTTGGTCGCAAGTTTGAGTTTTGCAAGCTCCGCCATTACTTCTTCGCCGTCGCCCACGACAAACAAATCGAAAAACGGCGCCATAGGCTCGGGATTGACGGCGCAAGGTCCGCCGGCTTGAATTATCGGGTATTCTTCCCCTCTGTCCGCGCTTCTTAAAGGAATTTGCGCTAAATCGAGCATATACAAAACGGTCGTGTAGCACATTTCAAACCCGAGCGAAAAGCCTATCATGTCGAAGTCTTTAAGCGGGCGTTTTGTAGAAAGCGCGTAAAGCGGAATATCGTTTTTTTTGAGCTGTTCGCCGTAATCGCGCCACGGCGCAAATGCGCGGTCGACGTAAACGCCGTCAACCGTCCTCAGGCTTTCGGCAACGATGCGAATACCGAGGTTAGACATACCCACCTCGTAAACGTCCGGGAAGCAAATGCAATAATTGAGTTTTTTCCAATCGGCTTTAGGCGCGTTGTATTCGCCGCCTATATACCTCGCGGGTTTTTCTACGGAAAGCAGAATTTTATCAAGCTTGTTCAATTCAAAACTCCTTGTTTCTTATAAGTTTTAACGGTTTTTTCTATTTTTATATGACGAAAAACCAATTTGTAAACGGCTTTGTAAACGGCACAAAAAGACAAAAAAATCAAAGCTGCCAATCTATCGGCGTTTCGCCTACGGAAAGCAAAAATTCGTTCGCGCGTGAGAAAGGTTTGCTGCCGAAAAAACCGTTATAAGCCGACAAAGGACTCGGGTGCGCGCTTTCGATTATCTTGTGCCGCGGCGGAATAAACTTCTTTTTTGAGCGTGCGTTAGCTCCCCAAAGTATAAAGACCATAGGCTTTTCGCGCTCGGCAAGCTTTTTTATAACTTCGTCCGTAAACCACGTCCAACCGCAAAGCGAATGGCTGTTTGCCGCTCCGCGCCGAACGGTAAGCGTAGTATTGAGCAGAAGCACGCCTTGCTCCGCCCACTTGGTCAAATCGCCTTTTAAGCCGTTGTCCACGCCGATATCGTCCTTCATTTCCTTGTAAATATTGACGAGCGACGGCGGAAGTTTTGTGCCTTCCGCAACGGAAAAGCACAGCCCGTGCGCCTGCCCCGGTTCGTGGTAGGGGTCCTGACCCAAAATAACGGCTTTCACGTCCTTATACGGCGTAAGGTAAAACGCATTGTAAATTTGGTTCATCGGCGGATAAATCGTCCGCTCGGAATACTCTTTTTTTAAAAACTGCCGAATTTTTGCGTAATTTTCGCTTTCCAAAACGTCCTTTAAAACGTCGTTCCAGTCGTTTTTGAAGTCAACCATTTTTCACCGCCTAAAAAACTTTTTTAATTAGTAAAAACGTAACTTTAGATTACGTAAACGTAAAATTTGAGTATCTTCCGCGCCGCACCGATTGCAACAGTCACCGTGGTGATATCGCTTGCTTTGCCGCTAAAAGAAGTAGAAAAGTTTTCGATATCGCAAGGTACGTCGCTGACAAGAGTGCCGACGAAAACACAATCTACGCCCGCTATGTCGAACGTAATTTTTGCGGAAAGTTTTAAACTTTCAAAGGTTGCCCCGCGGCTCACAGCGAGCAAATCGTTATTCGCGCCGGTGAGCGTAACGCCGTCAAAGCTAACGTTTGCCGCGCAGTTTTGTAT
>CAKQSU010000168.1 GCA_934273135.1 uncultured Clostridia bacterium | reverse complement strand
ACATGTGAGAGAGCGCGTTGAGCTGGCGGAGTATTCCGTCCTTTTGGTCGTTGAACCACCAAGCCGAGCCGAACTGAATTTTGCCCGCGGTCAAACCGTCCTGAAAACAATTCATAAGTGCGGCTATAACTTCGTTATCGCGCGGATTTAAGCAATAAAGGATAGTTTTGGGCAAGTTCCCGTCCTCGTCCATATCGCTCAAAAGGTGCGATAAGTCGGCAATAAAAGGCTTGTCGGCGATAGAATCGAAGCCCGTGTCCGGACCGAGAGTTTTAAACGCCCTTGCGCTGTTGTTGCGGAGCGCGCCGACATGATACTGCATAACCCAATTGCGTTTTTTGTATTCCTTGCCGATACCGACTAAGAGATACGTTCTCAAAACCGCCGATTCTTCTTCCGAAACAGCCTTGCCGTCGAGAAGCTTTTTAGCCACGGCGTTAGCCTCCGCCTCGCTTGCGCGGCAATAAGTCATATCCTCGGGAGCCTGGTCGGAGCATACGCAGCCGGCTTTGTCGAAGTAGTCTATACGCGCGATAACGGCTTGGAGCATCGACCTTGCGTCATCGATTTTTACACCCGAAACTTTCGAGAGTTTTTCGACGTATTCTATATATCCCGGCGCGCCGATTTTTAAAAGCTTGTCGGGGCGGAACGCGGGTTTTACTTCAACGCCGAATTCTTTATCTTCGGCAAGGAGTTTGTGATATTTTAAGTCGTCAACGGGGTCGTCGGTAGTGAAAACTTTTTTGACGTTTGCTTTGAGCATCATTTTGCGGGCGGTAAGCGTTTTGAGCTTTTCGTTCGCCTCGTCGTAAATTTCCTTAGCGGTTAAAGGAGAAAGCACTTTGTCTATGCCGAAAAATCTTTTGAGTTCGAGGTGCGTCCAGTGATAAACGGGGTTGCCGATAAAGTACGGCATAACCTCGGCGTACTTCAAAAACTTTTCGTAATCGGGTTTGTCGCCCGTAACGTAACTTTCGTCAACGCCCGCTTCGCGCATAAGCCTCCACTTATAGTGGTCGCCGCCGAGCCAAGCCTCGGTTATGGTCGAAAACTTTTTGTCTTCGTAAATTTCCTTAATGCTCAAATGGCAATGGAAGTCGAAGATAGGCGCGTTTTTAGCGTAATCTTCGTAAAGCTTAACCGCCGTAGGGGTTTTAAGCAAAAAATCGTTTCCTAAAAATTCTTTCATAATATTTACCGTAAATTCATTTTAATACGCCGATAATCGACTTATAGGCGGACTTTCGGCGTATTCGTACTCTAAAAATCAAGTTATCTCTGAACTCTTCCGGAAGCGTCGCCACTTACAAGCGTTTCTACTTCCTTTTCGCTCACGTGGTTAAAATCGCCCGGGATAGTATGCTTCAACGCGCTTGCGGCAACCGCAAATTCGAGAGCCTTTTTGTAATCGCCGTACTTTAAAAGTCCGTGAATAAATCCGCCGCTGAAGCTGTCGCCGCCGCCTACTCTGTCTACTATTCTCACTTCATAGCGGCGCGAACGATAGAATTCGTTACCGTCGAAAGCAAGCGCGCTCCAACCGTTGTCGGAAGCGGAAAAACTTTCTCTTAAGGACGTTGCGATATACTTAAATCCGTAAGCTTCTTTCATTTTACGGAATACTTCCTCATAGCCGCCGAGTTCGAGTTTGCCGCTCGTAACGTCGCTGCCCGCCTTAAAGCCGAGGCATTTTTCGGCGTCCTCTTCGTTGCCGATACATACGTCGACGTACTGCATAAGCTCGGACATGCAAGCCTTTGCTTCGTCGGGAGTCCACAATTTTTTACGGTAGTTAAGGTCTACGCTGACGGTTACGCCGTGTTTTTTTGCGGCGATAAGCGCGGCTTTCAAAACTTCCTGCGACTTTTTGCCGAGAGCCGGGGTAATGCCCGTCCAGTGGAACCAGGTCGCCCCTTCGAAAACCTTGTCGAAATCAAAGTCCTCGACGACAGCTTCACTTATACTGCTGTGCGCTCTGTCGTAAATGACTTTTGAAGGACGCATGCTCGCGCCCGTTTCCAAAAAGTAAATGCCTACTCTTTCGCCGCCGCGCGCGATATAGTCGGTATGAACGCCGAACTGCCTTAAAGCGTTTACGGCGGATTCGCCTATTTCGTGAGTCGGAAGCTTTGTTACGAAGTAGCTTTCGTGACCGTAATTTGCAAGCGAAACCGCAACGTTGGCTTCGCCGCCGCCGTAGCAGACGTCAAAGTTATCGGACTGAACGAATCTTTCGTAGCCCGGAGTGGAAAGGCGGAGCATAATCTCGCCCATTGTAACGACTTTTGCCATAATAAAATCTCCTGATATTTTTTATAAAATCCCGCGCTATACGCGCGTTAATTACTTATTTTCTCAAAACGAGGTGGATTGCGAACCCCGCGATTTCGTTTTTGAAGTACGCGACCGTCATTCTGCCGTTAGCGTCATACTTAAAGGTGCTTTCGTCAAACTCGTAACCCTCGTTTTCAAGCTGATAAACGGCGCGGCTCACGCTGTCGGTCGCGACCGCAATGTGACCTTTCGCGCCTCTGCCGCCCTTCTTCATGCATTCGACAAGCGTTCCCGCAAACACGCTCGAATTGCCCTCTTTAACCGTCCAGCCGAAGAGTTTTTCAAATTCGGAAGCTGTGGAAAGAGCTTCGTCGTCACAGTTGATGCCGACGTGAGCGAGCGAGAAGTTGAGCATTTTGCGAACGGCGGATTTGCAAAGCGCGGTGATTTCGTCCCACTTTTCCTCTTTGACGAGCTTGTCGGGAACAATCCAGCTGCCGCCGCAGCAAACGACCTTCGGGTTCATAAGGTAGCTTGCGAGGTTGTCCTCGTTGATTCCGCCCGTAGGCATAAACTTAACGGAAGAATAGGGCGCGGAAACGGCTTTGATGTACTTTACGCCGCCCGCTTGTTCCGCCGGGAAGAACTTAACGAAGTCAAGCCCTAATTCGAGGGCTTGTTCTATCTGCGAGCCGTTGGCAACGCCCGGGCAGAACGGCACGCCTTTATCCAAGCAATGCTTGACCACTTTGGGGTTAAGCCCCGGAGCAACGCAGAACATGGCTCCCGCTTCTATCGCTGCGTCGACTTGTTCGGTCGTTAAAACCGTGCCTGCGCCGACGAGCATTTCGGGGCAAGCCTTAACCATATCGGCGATAACCTTGTCCGCACCCGCCGCGCGGAAAGTAACTTCCGCCGCTTTGATTCCGCCCGCCGACAAAGCCTTTGCAAGCTTAACGGCGTTCTCGGTCTTTTCGAGCTTGATTACGGGGATAATACCCGTTTGTTCCATGCGTTTTAAAAATTCTTGTTTGTCCATAAAAATTACCTCTTTGTGTTTTCAAGGCGGAGGCAGCGTAAAGCAAACCTCTACTTATATGTTTTTATAGGGATTACATTCGTAATTCCTATTTATATTTTAGCACATTTTTATTAGTATTTGAATTGCAAAAATTATTATCTTTCATTGCAAAAAATACACTCTTTTTCTTGCGGGGCAAGTTTCGACAGGTCGCTTAAGGCGTAAAAAGCCGTTATTCTTGTATTTTTCGCGTTTGTTTTTAAACGAGAAAAAACGCCCATAAGCCGAATAATCGACTTATAGGCGGACATTTCTTC
>CAKQSU010000167.1 GCA_934273135.1 uncultured Clostridia bacterium | reverse complement strand
GTCGTAGGCATTATGAACTGGTGGCAGTTTACGATTATCGACGGTATAATTTTCAGCGCAATCTGGTTTGTAATCTCCGTCGCGATGCTTGTTCTCGAAATATTAAAGCAGAAAAAGTTGTCGGGCGAGATTGTTTCCGACAAAAACGCATAAAAGGGGGTAAACAAGATGAACAATAAAATGAAAAAAGCTCTTTTGATTGCCGCTTGCGCGATAGTAACGGTAGGCTTAATCGCCGCCGCGCCGATAAGTCGTTTGGTTTACACTATTTACGATACAATAAGAACAAACGGCATTATCCGCGACCTTGAAAACAAAAAGAACAACAAAGACAACGACGAAGAAGAAAAAGAAGTCAATCGTAAAGCCTTCTACAAAGGCTCCGCAGACGGTTATACTTTCGACTTCCTCGCGCTCATAGACGACAAAAACTTCGAGCTTGCGCATTACGAACGCACCGAAAATGCTACGACCGTTCATTACCAAACGCAGGGCGAATATACGCTTAAGGATAACGTCGTCACTATAACCGACGTTTCCGCTTCCGTAAGCACGCTTTATAAGAACGGCGAATATAAATCGGGAAGCACTGCGGAAGTAAGAAAAGCACTCTATGAAGGTATTTACTCTAACACGTCTTTCGCGCTTCAATCGGACGGCACGTTTACCGTCGGCGGCAAGAGCGATACCGAGGACGAAATAAAGAGCAAGGCGGAAGTTTACTTCCTGTACGACGAATCTTCCCGCCCAACGTATAAGTCTATTACCGTTTTCGACGATAACACTTACATTGCTTATTGCTTTGCGCTCAATTCCAAAAATCACGAGGAAGCCGCGGGAACCTTTATCGGCAGGGGCGAATATACGGTTAAAAAATCCAACGTCGCTCCGAACGAGGATAAACCCGACGAAACGTACGACGTTCTATCTCTTAAACCCGGCTACGGCTATGACTACGCTAACAACAACGGCTCGCTTATGGGGTTCGATTGCATTACGGAAAAATCCTTTGAACAATGGTTTATGCTCAGTTTGTCGGGAGCGGCGACGGCGGAAATCCGCGCTTCAAAAACAGGTTATTCCTATTCCGTGGGCGCAAAAACGGAAACGTTCGGCAAATGGTCGGTCAGCTTTGTAGACATCGGCAGTACGGACGAACCGGAAGAAAACGAAGATATTAAGCTTGAAGTAGAAACTTCCGTAGAGGGCAAGCCCTTCGTGCTTTCGTTTAAAGCCGACGGCACGCTCGAAACGGGCTGGACGAATTATCCTACGACGGTAAAGAAAGCAAAGTGGTTTGTGTTCGACGGAAAAATCGTGCTTGACTTGGCTGATGCGGGATACTCCGCATCAATCGACGGCAATGAAATTGCCGTCGACTACGGACAAATGGGTGTAAAGAAATATACCTTAACCGCAGAACAGAAAGCTAATATATTAGCAAAAGACGGAGATATTACGAGCGAAGTAGCAACTTCGGACAAGGATAATCCGTTTGTTCTCACTTTTAAAGCGGACGGCACGCTTGAAACCGGTTGGACGAAATACGCGCAAACGATAAAATCCGCTTCCTGGTCGGTTGTAGACGGCGCGTTGAGCCTCGATATGGGCGAAACGGGCTATACCGTAAAAGTAAACGGCAATGAAATTGCCGTGAACTACGGACAAATGGGCGAAAAGACTTTCACCTTGACCGACGCGCAATTAAACGCCTTAAAGAGCGTTGAATTCACACTGTTCACCGCCGAAGTTGCAAGTAGCGAAGCGGACAAACCGTTTGTCTTGACTTTCAAAAAGAACGGAACGCTGGAAACGGGCTGGACGAATTATCCCACGACGATAAAGTCTGCTTCCTGGTCGGTTGTAGACGGCGCATTGAGCCTTGACATGGGTGAAACGGGCTATACCGTAAAAGTAAACGGCAACGAAATTGCCATAAACTACGGAAAAATGGGAGAAAAGACTTACACCTTGACCGACGCGCAGTTGACGCTTTTGGGCGTTTCCTTAGATATAACTCTCGAAGTAGAAACCTCGGACAAGGATAATCCGTTTGTTCTTACGTTTAAAGCGGACGGCGCGCTTGAAACCGGTTGGACGAAATACGCACAAACGATTAAGTCTGCAAAATGGTATGCATTCGGGGATAAGCTCGTTCTTGAACTTGCCGGGACCAATTATTCGGCAACCGTAACCGGCAAGGAAATTAAGGTAAACTACGGGCAAATGGGCGAAAAGACCTTCACTCTTACCGACGCGCAATTGACGGCGTTACTCAAAAACACAGCCGATATCAAGCTCGAAGTCGCAACTTCCGTAGAGGGCAAGCCTTTCGTTCTCACGTTTAAAGCCGACGGAACGCTCGAAACCGGCTGGACGAATTATCCCACAACGATAAAGTCTGCTTCCTGGTCGGTTGTGGACGGCGCATTGAGCCTTGACATGGGCGAAACGGGCTACACCGTAACAGTAAACGGCAACAAAATTGCCGTAAACTACGGAAAAATGGGCGAAAAAGTTTACACTCTCACGGACGCGCAACTTGCAGCCCTTCTCGGCTGAAACTAAATTAAACACCACAAAAAAACGGTACGCTTTTTGGGCGCGCCGTTTTTTTGTAAGCACTTCTTTATTAAAAGGTTAAAGTTCGGAGAAATAAACAGAAATTTATTAGTCCGAACAAGAGATTAAAATAGAAAAAATTTTGATTTGACCCTTTTAACCAGGTAATAATAATTCCTGATAATGCACAGGAAAAACCGATTGTGCATAAGGGATTTATCAGTGGGAAGTTTTGCTTGTAAACGCCGATTAACACAACTATACATAGACATACAAAGGATACTGTAATACAAATAAACGATATTTTGTCGAATATGTTTTTCGGCGTAAAGATGTTTTCCGCTTCTTCTTTTTCTTGCTCGTCGTTTTGTTGTTCTTTTTCGTCTTTCATTTCTTTCTTACCTCTTTATAATTATAATTCCGTAACGGAATTATGTCAATCGTTTTGAATGGTATAATTCTAAATAAGAATTAAAACTTGGAAAGTAAATAATGAAAACGAGAAAAAATAATTACGGAACAGAAAACTTAATCGGTAAAAACGTTGAAAAAATAAGAAAGGAACGCGGCATAAAGCAAAAGGATTTTATCGCTAAGCTTCAACTTGACGGGCTTGACATAAACCCGACGAGCTATTCAAAGCTTGAAGGGCGCACACGTTTGGCAACCGACAAGGAAGTTTATTTTATCGCTAAGCTTTTAAACGTGAAAATCGAAGAGCTTTTCAAAGAAGAATAAAAAATCAGAAAACGCGGGCGACGAATTATCTTAATTTTTTAAAATTTTTTGTGTCACATCGAATTTTTCTTACAATGCAACGAACGAAAGGCTTTTTAGACTTGACAAAAGATAATTCGATTTGTTACAATAATAACATAGGGACGGCGTTAGCCGTCAAAAACTCAAAAAGAGGTGGAAATATGGAATTTGACGAAAAACAAAAACATGAAGATTTGAAAAAGAAGCTCAAAATCATCGGCTTTTGTCTGCTTATTTGCGGCGCGGTCTGCGCGATTGTCGGGTTTGTGGACTTTTTTATGACGATCGGCAACGG
>CAKQSU010000166.1 GCA_934273135.1 uncultured Clostridia bacterium | reverse complement strand
TCCGAGTTTTACCCGAGGGACAGCGAAAAGGAAAAGAGGGCGGCTCTTGCCAAAGTCGGGCTTAAAGGCGAGCTTGCCACAAAGCCTCTTACCAAGATGAGCGGCGGCGAGCAAGTCCGCGCAAAGCTTGCGGTACTCACTAAGTCGGCTTCCAATCTTTTAATCCTCGACGAGCCTACGAATCATCTCGACGTCCGCGCGAAAGCGGCTTTAAAGGAAGCCGTGCAAAAATACGAAGGCACGGTTATTCTCGTTACGCACGAGGAGGATTTTGCCGACGGGCTTTGCAATATAATTTTCAACGCGAAATCAAAATTTTAATTATCTTTTTTTACCGTCTCTTTTTGGGGACGGTTTTTTTGTCTTTTTCGGAGTTTGTATATCCCTATATAAAAATTATATATCAAAATTGTTGCAAATTGTACAGTTTTAATATAAAATAAAAGAGCAATATGCACAATGCGCATTGCAAAATGATTTTCCACGCCAACGGAGGGGAATGTATATGGATAGCGAACTTACCTCGATTTTAAAATCCGTAAAGCAAAAAACCGGGATTGATATAGACGCTTATGCGGAAACTATGAAGTTTTCCGCAACCACGCGTGAAGAAGCCGATTGGGTTTTGCCGAGCGAAACTTCATTTAACGAAATTTACGCCGATGAAAAGTGCGGTAAAACTTTTTTCAATTTTCGCTTTCGCAACGCCAAACTTATCGGCAGTATTGACGGAACAAGCTCCGTCGAAAAAAATTACGCATACTTTATAATGTCGATTTTAGACAGCAGCGGCGAAAAGGAAAACGACCTCGGGTACGCCGAGCAGATGAAGAGTATCGTTTTCGGCGATTATACCCGCCAGCAGATACAAAAATTCATGCGCAAGTTTTCCGTGCCGGACGTTAAGTGTTGCGCGCTCGTCATCTCCAATTCCGAAGGGAAAACAGAAGCGGTAGCCACGTTTGTTTCAAGGTACGCGGGCGAACGCGATTGCGTTGTTTTAACGGACGATATGTGCGTAACCCTCGTCAAATTTTTGGACGGCAGCGAACAGTTCGCGCCCGAGGTTTTCGCGCGCGCTCTCGTAAAGGATATCAAGGAAGAAACGGGCATTTCGGTAAGAATAGGCGTGGGCGAAATCGCGGCGAACCTTTTGGAAATCAACAATGCGTACGTTCAGGCGACAAACGCTTTGAGAATGAGTACGGTGTTTTCTGTCGACGCGGCTGTTCATTCTTACAAGGATTATTTGCTCGTGAAAATGCTCGAAGACGTGCCTAAGTTCAAACTCGGCGAATACCTTGACATGATGGTAACGTCCGAAGCGAAAGCGGTGTTTAGAGACGCGGATATGTTTTCGACCGCAGAAGCATTCCTCGAAAACGACCTTAACGTATCGGAAACTTCGAGAATTCTGTACATGCACCGCAACACTCTCATTTATAGATTAGATAAAATTCAGCGCGAAACAAAACTCGATATCCGCAAATTTTCGGACGCGCTTACCTTTCGCCTTATCTCCATCATGATGCGCTTAATCGGTTAAAATGCGCGATAATCGACTTATAGGTCAACTTTTTGCGTAAAATACAGTTGTAAAGGAGAAACAAAATGCCGGTTTTAAAAAAAGTTTTGTATTCGCTGACGGCTCTTGCTGTCGCGCTCATCGTGTTTTTCGGCGGGTTCTGGACGGCTAAGCTTACTGCCGACAAGGACTTAAAGGAATTGGAATTTATACTTTCCGTTTATAAAAAAAATTACTATGACATCGACGACGAAAAGGACCTTGTGGGGCTTTTTGCCGAGGAGCTATTGAAGGACGATAAGTTTTCGGAGTATTACACGAAAGAGCAATTCGCCGAAATAAAAAGAAGCGATGCCGGCAACCGCGAGGGCGTGGGCGTGGCTCTCGACAAAAGCGGCAAAATAGTCACAGTCATCGGCAATTCTCCGGCGTACAAAGCGGGCGTCAAAGAAAACGGCGTTATAACGGGCGTAAAAGCCGTCGGCGCAAGCGGGTTTACCAAGGTGAACGGCGACGAGGAAATCGGCGAAAAGTTTGCCGAATTCAAGCCCGACGAGCAGTTTATAATCGAAGTCGATTATGACGGGAAAAAGCAGGAACACACGATAAAAAGAAGCGCGTATCTTCAAACTTACGTCAAGTATTATTCGTTTAGCGGCGAGTACGCGTTTTTATCGGACGACGGCAAAACCGTCGATTTTTCCCGCATGGGCGACAACACGAGATACCCTTTAAGCGGCTCGGGAAACGAAAAAATCGCCGTTATCGATTACGACGGCTTTTCCGGAAACGGCGCGGGGGTTACGGGTTCGGTCGGGCAGTTCGAAAAGGCTCTCGAAAAGTTCAGAGAAGAGGGCAAGGAAACGCTTATCGTGGACTTGCGCGACAACGGCGGCGGCTTCGTCAACATTATGCTTTCCGTTGCTTCGATGCTCACCACCGAGCGTAACGGCGAAAAGCTTGTCGGAATGGTTGTCAAAGAGTCGGGCGGCAATACGGCGCGTTACGTTACGCCGAAAGCGTCCGGGCAAAAGTACGGCGTCAAAAACGTAATTTTCCTTGCCAACGACGGTTCGGCTTCCGCTTCCGAAGCTTTGATGGGTTGTTTGCTTGATTACGATACCGACTCTTCCGTCCGCGTTATTCTCGAAAAAAGCGTAGACACTGCGGGCGAAGCGGTCTACAAAACTTACGGAAAAGGCGTTATGCAGACTACTTTTACAAGCTTGACGGGCAGCGCGTTGAAGCTTACCACGGCAAAACTTTTCTTCCCCGTCAGCGGCAAATGTATTCACGGCGTGGGGCTTACCCCCGCGCTCGATACAAGGGTTGTCGCCGAAACCGAAGACGGTTGCTTTTTTGACGCGTTAAAGCTTTATAAGAATTGAAAGTAATTTATAAAAAAAAGGCTTGCTTTTTTTAGAGAGCAAACCTTTTTTATATGGCTTATATTATATGTATACGGTTTTTATAAAATTTCGCTTTGCAGATATAAATCCTGGCTGTCCGAAAATGCTTTTACTTCTTCAACCTCGAACTTTTCGTGGCTTTCTGCGGGCGTTAAGGTGTCGTACGGTATTTTCTTTTCATCGTCGGTTTTCTTTCCTCCGCTTAAAAAATAACTTGCGAGCATAGGTAGAACGGTCGGGATTAGTTTTTTGAAGTCGAAATCATCGGATAAAATCACGGGCAAAGCTTTCAAAAGCCCCGTGAGCGCAGAGGGGGACATTCCGAGCTTATCCGCAAAAGGCGCAAACGTTTCCTCGTCGGCTTGCTCGGCAATTTGTTTTATAACAGCCCTCATCTCGGGCGAAAGGTTGAAGTTGAACGCCATTTTTATATCCGTCGTTTATAACATTATATTCGTGTTTGCGCATAAATATAAACGTAAGGGATTAAAAAAATGAAGTTCTCGGATTATAACGACGGCAAAACCGCTAAAAACTCGGGCGGCGGCAAAAAAGGCGTGGGAGAAGAAAACAAAAAACTTTTATTTTCGATACTCAAACAATACGAGGGTAAGTCTAAACCCGAGCTTGTCGCCGCTATCGTAAAGGAAGCCGAAAAGGCGCGCGCGGAGGGCAGACTGAATAACGA
>CAKQSU010000165.1 GCA_934273135.1 uncultured Clostridia bacterium | reverse complement strand
AATAAGCACATAGTCGCCCGCCGGTACGGGAATTTCCACATAACAAGCATGGCAAGCGGGAACGTTTTTTTCATACCAACTCTTATCGTAAACAAGATTTGAATCCGCTACTATCGACGGAGCGGAGCTTAGCTCCGTTTCATTGCCGGTATTATCATACAGATAATATTTACTGCCCGACTGTATTACGTAAACGTCGTTTTCTTTATAAATTTTTTCGGTTTTTATTAAGCTGTCTTTCCAATTAGTGGAACCGGCAGCCGGCAACCCGCCGCTTTTTACGCGATACACCCCGAAAAGCCCTTGTTTGTTATCAGAAACTTTATAAGTACCGACTATTGCCGTTATAATACCGTTTTTCGCCGTATTGAAGTTTACCGCTCCCGTAACAAGTTTTTTACCGTTATGCTCAACCACACCGCGGATGGTGTTAGCATCATCGTAACCAAAGTTATTTGCATTGTTAAACATTAAGCCGTAAAGATTTTCATTGCCGGTACCTATGCCCATGTAGCGGTCAAAATTAGAGTTGTTTCTAACGGAATCGTAATGGTAATCGCCGTCGGCGTCTTTGTGTAGCCCCGAATTAGCTAATGAAACATATGTTCCCGTCGGTCTGTTAACGGTATCGTTCTTATTAAATGAGTCCTCAATAAAGAGAAACCCACTATCTTTTACATAAGTGAGCATTGCGAACTCACTGTCGGCGTATGACGAAGTACCGCTTTTAAACGAGTTTTTTATAGACTTCGCGGCAGTGCGTTTCGTAACATTCAACGCCAACGCGCCATACGTTCCCGTTCCCAACCCGACTATATACCCGGTGTTGCCGCTCGAAACAATTTCGGACGTCTTTTCAAAATATTTTTCGTTGATATTCCTGGCGGCGCCCGAAAGAGTTGCCTCATCGGGGCGCTCTTTAAACGGCGCGGATAAACTATACATTTTTTTAATTGTCTTATCGGAATATTTGTTTGTATATTCAGTCTCGTTTTCAACAGTCTTGCCGTTTTCCTTTTTGGTTAAGCCCATGCCGTTTAAGTCTATGTTTAACGGAAGAAAAGTATAGCCCGTAAACGTAGACGAAGTGCCGTCAATATCGAATGTTCCGCCCAATAATTCAGCTTGAATATCCGTAGAGCTTCCATAGGGATTATATTTATAGTTAAAAACATAATTGTTTGTCCGCTTAGATACGGCGTAGAAATTGTAATCATCGTTTTTGAATGCGGCAGTGGTACCGAGAAATGTCGTCATATCGGCGAAGGACATCATATAATTAACGCGCCTTGCAAGCGTGCGCATATCTATGCTTCCGCCCCAACCGCCGTCACCGCCCGTGCTGTCGGGGTCATCTTCCCATGCGACGCTGTTTGAGTCATAGTTGCCGACTAAGCCGTATGCGGAAATGCTGTCGCCAGTTTTGGCGGTCGCAGCGTTTTTAAACTCTATTCGGCTTTGGTAAACGCCCGCGTTTTTGACGTCGCCCGCAACGTAGCCGGCAATGAAGCCGACAAGCGCGGTATCTGCGTAAGATTTGACTTTCACGTAATCGAGATAAAAGCCTTCGACGGACATTTCCGACATATAAAACTCGTTTTCTTTGGGAACGATGCCTTTGTCAAGTTTATCCGTTACGGGGGGAATAACTGTGTTGGGATTGGTATTGGCATAACTATTCGTGACGGTGTTGTTATAATTGCCGGTAACGCCGAACATGCCGAGGAATGATGCCGCCGAAGTCGTGGTTGTATCGGCGGAAAAATAATAGAGTATTCCGTTGTTTTCCTTTTTATCGAACACGGCGTTGACGGGATAAATTTTGCCGTCAAAATCATTAAAGCCGTTGGAAACGGTTAAGTAAGTGACGGCGAAACCGTCGCCGTTGAAGTTGCCGATGAAAGGGTACTTTTCGGTGCCTATCGGCGGAAGCGTGTAACCGCTCATATCGATATCGGCAGTAAGAGTAAAATAGCTTTGCGCTCTGCCGTTATTGAAGCCGCTGCGCAAGTTAAAGTAGCCGAGATATTGTAGCCATGCAAGGTTGTACAAATGCACGGGGTCTTTTATCTGGTAAGGCTTTTCTTTGCTTCCGTCGCCGCCGGCAAAGTATGCGGTCGCCGTGGAGGACTTGAAGTTTGTGGAAAACCCGTCCGATTGAGCGAACCAGCAAAACGCCGCCACAGAAAAGAACATTACAACGGACAGCGCAACGACAAGAAAGCTTATTAAGTTTTTACGTAAAAAATTAAAAATCTTCATATCGTTTAGGTTGAAAGGAGATATGCGCGCTTCGCACGCTTGATATTTGCCAATCGGGCGAAGGTTGGTGTGGGTGCGGTTTATAGTCGGATTTTACGAAACGCTTACCGAAAAGTCGCACAAAAAGGGAATGGAAACGTCCTCATTCGATTGAGAGAAAAGTTCGTTCGATACGTTCATGGAAAAAACCGTGGACATTTGCCTTTCGTCGTAACTGAAAACTATCATGACGGAGTAGCAGGCTTCGCCGTCATCGGTTGTGTCTGCTTCCGGAACAACGGACGAAGATATATTCACGGAGCTTTTCACGGAGTTGTCCGTTTTGTCGATAAAGGTTTTAAACTCGCCGATATCGGAAAGTTTTGCAAAAGAATAGCCGTTCGTTATCGGGGTGAGAGAACTTTTTTTGACGTACGCAAAGCTCACCACGCTCGAAAGCGCGTTCGTGTACTCGATTGTTTCACCGTTTATAACGGCGGTTGAGGTTGACGGCGTTTGCGGGTCGCCCGGCATAGCGGGCAGAAGCTTAAAAGCTTCGTTTGAGCCGAGGTAGTAGGTCGTTGAGGTGGTCGCGGTCAAAGTTACGGGTTTGTCCGTCTTTAAGTAAATTTTTGCGAGCATCTGGTATTTGTCGCTTAAAAGATTGTATTTGCCGAGCTTTGCGTCTTTCTCGGAAACGGCGGTGTACTCGTAAGCGACATCGGACGAAACGTTGTAGTATTTTACGGCTTTGAAGTTTGCTTCTTCGCTCTTGACGACGACGCCCATGCCCGTGCCGCCCACGCTGTCGTTAAAAGCGAACCAGCCGAAGCTCGTGACGGAAACAAAAAGAGAGCAGACGAGCAGTACAGCCGATATTATTAAGTTGATAAAGGCTTTTCTTTTTTTGTCCATAGCGGTTTGCCCTCGCGGCGCGTTGTTTTTGTTTTGCGGATTGCCCTCGCGGCGCGTTGTTTTTGTTTTGCCGGTTTGCCCTCGCGGCGCGTTGTCTTTGTTTTGCCGATTTGCCACGTGAATTTTTACTTTTCTGTACGGCGGCGTGGTTTTTGCAATAAAAAAAGGTCGCAACAACGCCAAAAAAGCGAAATTGCAACCGGACGAACTCATATTCTTTTCCGCAAAAACGGAAAACAGGATAAAAGTTTCTTGGCTTTGCGTCACCGCCTCACGACGGTTTTGCCCTTCAAGATATTTTATTTTCAACTGAATGATACCATAGCTGAAAATAATTGTCAAATTATTTTAAAGGTTTTTCAAAAAAATTTTCAAAGCAAAACATCAACCCGAAAAAAGCCTTTTCGACACGAAAAACATAAAAATGGTATTTATCGACGTAAACTCGCTCATTTTTTATAAAACGGCTTGATTT
>CAKQSU010000164.1 GCA_934273135.1 uncultured Clostridia bacterium | reverse complement strand
CCCTTTTATCGTTTGAAATTTATTTGATTTTATTATATTTTATATTTCATATAATTTCAAGCGTATTTTTAAGGATTAAAAGAAAATGGCGTTTTGTTCTTTTGCAAAAGAAGCGGGAAAGTCCTTAACGACGAGTATCGACAACTCTTTTTTCACCGATTATTTAACGGAAGCCGACGGCGAGGCCGTAAAAGTTTATCTCTACGGGCTGTATCTTTGTCGTAACAACGAGGGAGAATTTACCCTGACCGATATGGCGAAAGCGCTTTTTGCGGACGAGGAAAAAATCAAAGATTGTTTCAGATATTGGGAAGAATTCGACGCGGTATCCGTCACTTCCGACGATCCTTTTTTGGTTAAATATCTTCCGCTCACGACCTACGGCAGACCGAAAAAATTCAGAAGCGGAAAATACGACGATTTCAACAAATCGATGCAATCCCTCATTACCGACAGAATGATTTCGACAAACGAATACGCCGAATATATTTCCGTTATGGAGGATTACAATATTCGTCCCGACGCAATGCTGATGATCGCAAAATACTGCGTCGACACGAGCGGAACGTCGGTAAGCGGCAGATACATCATCAACAAAGCGCGCAAGCTTGCAATGCAGAGAATAACTACCGTTGAAGCCGTAGAAGCGGAGCTTTCGGATTACAACTCTTCAAGCGCGGAAGTACAAAAAGTTTTGACTGCCATCGGTATAAAGCGCAAAGCCGATATAGACGACTTTAATTACTTTTCCAAGTGGACGAGCGAACTTATGTTTACGCCCGCAAGCGTAATTTTTGCGGCGAAGAAGTTTAAAGCCAAGACTCTCCAACGCCTCGACGGAGTGTTAATGGAGCTTTACGGCGCGAAAAAATTTTCCGAAAAGGAAATTTCCGACTACTTCGACAAAAAGGAAGAAGTCGCTTCTCTTTCTAAGGAAATCACGAGAAAGTTATCCGTTTATTACGAAGTTATTCAGCCGGTAGTCGATACTTACGTCAACCCGTGGCTCAGCCTCGGTTTTGAAAAGGATTCCTTGCTTTTTATCGCCGATTTTTGCTTCAAGCGTCGCAGAAGAACTCTCGAAAGTATGGACGAAACGGTTAAAAACCTCTATAAGCAAGGTTTGGTAACGCAATCGGCAATAGCCTCTTACCTCAAAAAACGCGGTTTGGACGAAGAGTTTATCAAGGATATTTTCGCGCTGACCGGCGAGGACAGAAAGCCCAACGAATGGGACAGAAAAACGCTTGCCGCCTGGCGGGAATGGGGATTTTCGGACGATATGATAAAAGCAGCCGCTCCGTTTGCGGCGGGCAAATCAAGCCCGATGGTTTATATAAACGCAATCTTAGGCGACTGGAAATCAAAAGGCATATTCTCGCCCGACAAAATACCCGAAGAAAGACAATCGGTAAAGCAAAATTCGGGCAAAAATAACGGCGTAGGCGCGTACATCGACGGTGACACGATTAAATCCGCTGAGTTTAAACTTGCAAGAACATACACAAAAGCCGAACTCGACGCTTTAATAGACGATATCGAAAACGTAGATTTTTAACGGAGAAAAACTATGATAAATTCAAAACACCTTATCGACAAAGTAGAAGAGTTTTACGCTAAAAAAGCCGCAGAACGTTCTTTTTCGGCTTTTTTGAGCGAGTACAAGCTTTCAGGCGTGAACGACTACGACAAGGTAAAATACGCCTATAAAGCCGCCGTTTTCGACAGAGAAAAAGCTTTATATTCGGGCGACGAAAAAACAGCGAAAGAAAAGGACGCAGAAGCCGCCAAATTAAAAGTCGTTCTCGACAAAATTACGTCTTCCGTACCCGACGAAAAGCCCTCTTACGAATGCGAGCTGTGCAAGGATACGGGCAGGCTCGAAAACGGCTACTGCAAATGCTTTTTAGATAAGGTAATTTCGGAAGCGTACGCCTTTCTCGGTTTAAAAAGACCGCGTTTAAAAGGCTTTGAAGACGACGTTTTTTCCGCCGTAAATAAAACCGAAACCTTAAAAAACAAACTGATTGAATACGCGGACGACTTTTCAAAAAGAGAAAAGAATATTTATCTGTGCGGCGGCGCGGGTGCAGGAAAAACTTTTTATGCGCAATGCGTAACAGACAGACTTGAAAAAAACGGCTTCACCCCTTTGTTTTTAACGGCTTTCGAACTGAACGACATCGCCACGGGTATGTTTAAAAAATCGGCATTGGATAAAACGATAACGGACGATATCCTTTCGACTTGCGACTTGCTCGTTATCGACGACCTCGGCAGCGAACCCGTTTACGGTAAAGTTACAGTCGAAAAAATTAACACGATAGTTACTCGTCGCAGCGAACTGAAAAAGCCTCTTTTTATAACGACAAACCTTATGACGGACGAAATCTTATCAAGATACGGCGAAAGAATTTTTTCGAGAATAACAGGGAAAAACACCGTGATTTTGCAATTGAACGGAAAAGATTTGAGAAAAATGTAGCTTAATATACGGCAAAAACCGCTTCGAAAAAAGCGAAGCGGTTTTTTGATACACAAAAAAAGGCTGCGTCAAACAGCCTTTAATGCTTAGCAAGCAATAACTATATAAATGAAAAGCGCGCAGCCGAGAGCTATCAGAAACGGTTTGAAGCAATCGGCTATAAACCTACCCGCTTTTTTGAAAAATCCTTCTTTTGCCATAATCGGTCCCTCCTTAATCTATAAGTTCCTGCCAATAAAATTGCTTTAATGTTTGCCTTAAAACGGTCGTATCGACATAGCGGATTATCTTTCCGCCCTTAGCAATAGAAATAATACCCGTTTCTTCGGAAACGATAATCGCCGTAACGTTAACCGTTTCGGTTAAGCCTATGCCCGCGCGATGCCTCGAACCGAGATCCTTTGAAAGATTGACTTCCTGCGCGAGCGGCAAAAAGCAACCAGCCGCCTGAATCTTTGTTCCGTTCAATATAAGCGCGCCGTCATGAAGAGCGGACTTGGGGAAGAATATCGTTTCGATAAGCTGCGAAGAAATATCCGCGTCGATATAAACGCCGCTTTCAAGAACGCTCGTCGGAAGATTACCGTTCGAAAGAATTATTATCGCGCCGATATCGTTCTTCGACATATTCTGCACGGCTTTGACTATCTCTTCTATGCAAACGTTGGTGTCCTGCGTATTCTTTCTGTCGCCATGTTTGTGGTCGCCCACTCTTTTATACCAGATTGTACGCTTAATTTCCGTCGCGAAAAGACATACTACGACAAGCACGAAAACAGCTTGCAAAACTATCATCGCGAGCGCGCCGTATTGAACTTTCGCAAAAAAGATATATAATCCGGTAAGAAGCGTAAACGCGAGATAAACCCATATTACGCGCCCCGCATTGTTGTCGAGCAAAACCTTCATCATAAAGGTAAGCACGAAAGTGATAAGCAAAATTTCAAAAACGCTGAGCGGCGTAAATTCGCCGAACATCGTCTTAAACCTTTCAAGTATGTTCATAAAAAACCTTTTTTATCGTTTATGATATTTACAATAGATATTTTAACATAAAAAAATATAAAAATAAAGCGTTATTGTTGTTTTCGGCGATTTTTTTCGACAAATCGAAAAATAATTTTGCTTCTAAAACGTTTTTCGCCCTTTTAATC
>CAKQSU010000163.1 GCA_934273135.1 uncultured Clostridia bacterium | reverse complement strand
AACACGTTATCGTTTTATGCTCCGCGCCGTGGTACATATACGTTCTCCTTATGTCCTTCATAAGCGAAGTCAAGAGTATGTACCCGACGAAAATCGCCATTCTTATGCCGCCTTCTATTAAGTTGTACCATATCCCGGACTTTTCTAAAGACGTTGCGTCCGAAATAAGATTTGCCAAAAACTGCGGCAGAACAACAAACAGCCCCACGGAAAGCGCAAGCCCGAGCGCAACGCCTATAAACATGATAAGGTCGTAAACGTTTATTTTGAGTTTTTCGGAAAGCCATTTTTCAAACTTGCTCGGCTCTTCTTCGCCGTAAACGGACGCCGAGCGCATAAGAATCTTCGTCCCCGTAACGAGAGAAGAAAAAAAGTTAATCGCCCCGCGCACGAACGGCACGCGGAAAATAAACGGCTTTTCTTTTATCGGTTTAAGCCTTTCCGTTTCGACGCGAATAACGCCGTCGGCGTCGCGCACGGAAGTCGCCATCGACTTTTCTCCGCGCATCATAACGCCCTCTAAAACGGCTTGCCCGCCTATGTTTGTTCTGAACGGTTTTTTTGTTTTCATTATGTATAACCTCGTATTACCTCGGCAACGTAACCTCGGCGCGCGAACAAAAACGCTCGAAAATCATGAACGCTAAGGAATTTAAGAAAAACAGCTCCAAGCAAAACCTTGAAGCTGCGCGACGGCAATTACATACCGTATCTTTTCTTGAACTTATCAACACGTCCGCCGGTATCGACAAGCTTCTGCTTGCCGGTAAAGAAAGGATGACATTTGGAGCAGATATCTACCTTAATAACGTCAACGTTTTTGGTAGTTCCGGTTTCAAAGGTCTCACCGCAAGCGCATTGCACCTTAACTATCTTGTAATTAGGATGAATGTTCTCCTTCATATTAAGCACCTCGTTTTAATTGTTACATCGCTTTTTTTTCGATGCCGTATGTTATTATATTATAGATTTCGATATAAGTCAACGATTTTTCGGCTTTTTTTGTTTTTAAGAAAAAAAACTTTACCGACGGGGTGTAAAATCGTTACGAAAACACTTGATTATTTTTGCGCAATATACTATACTTTATAGGAAAGACGAATTTTTCGCTCTTTATTTTATAAGGAAGACGGATTTTTCTGCTCTTTAAGGTGTAACTATGGACGGAATTCAGATAACCGGCAAAAAAACGCTCGAAACGATTTCAAAAAAAGAACTCTTCGACAGCGTTGACAGCGCAAAAATCAAAATAACCAAGGCTTTGTTTTTGCGGGAAGACTTTA
Organism: uncultured Clostridia bacterium; assembly: GCA_934273135.1. GTDB lineage: Bacteria > Bacillota > Clostridia > Christensenellales > Borkfalkiaceae > UBA4636. Next base: position 2,360 of record CAKQSU010000163.1, on the reverse strand, counting down.
ACACGCTCGGCGGCGACCCGCGCGCGGTCTACCCCATAATCCCGGCAAGGGTCGGGATAGGCAAAGTCGTGGAAACGTGCGGCAACGAAGTTTTCGGCATAGAACGCGGCGCGCGCGTTTTTCCGCACCCCGAAATTCCTTGCGGAAAATGTTCGGAATGCGCCAAAGGCGACAAAGCGCACTGCTCCTCCTTCAACATCGCAGGGAAAACCATGGACGGGTACTTGCGCGACTTTGCGATTTTGCCCGATGACGCGATATCCATTCTTCCGCCCAGCGTTTCCGATAGCGACGCGCTCTTTATCGACCATGTCGCCCTCTGCGACAAGGTTATCGACTCAATCAATCTGCAAAAGGGAGAACACGTCGTGATAGTCGGCGGCGACGCGCTCGGCATAATTCTCGCGCAACTCGTTATTTACTACCAGGGCGTGCCTATCCTCGTCGACAACAACGACAACAACATCATAATAGCCAAAAACGCGGGCGTTTACTACACGCTTTTCGCCGACAACAAAATAGACAAAAACGTTTCGGAACTGACGGGCGCAAGGCTCGCAAAAAAAGTCGTTTATATGACGGGTTCCAACCTTAACACCGACATTGCGTTAAAGCTTGCGGGGCAGAACGCCACCGTCTGCTTTGCGGGGTTCGGCACACCGTCGATAAAAGTCAACTTCAATATCGCCCTCGTCAAGCAGCTCAACTTCAAGTGCGTCACGAACGGTTACGGCAACATCGAATCGGCAATCAACCTTCTTGCAAACAAAGCCATCGACGCAAGCGTATTCGCCATACCGCAGGTGAAAAAGGGCGCGGCAATGGAAAAAATCAAGGAAATGAGCGAAAATCAGGACTTTTCCGCTTGTTCGGGCATGCTTGTAATAGACGTAGAATAAAATTCGGGGCTATCGGATTAGCCCCTTTTAGTTTAAAAGGATACATATGCAAAAACTCATCGTCGCCTCTTCAAACAAAGGCAAATTAAGCGAAATCGCGGAAATTTTAAAAGGTAAGTACGAGGTTTTGCCCATGTCGGAAATAGGCTTTTTTGCCGATATAGAGGAAACGGGGAACACCTTTGAAGAAAACTCTTACATAAAAGCCAAGGCGGTGTTTGATTTTTGCCACCTCCCCGCCCTTGCCGACGACAGCGGACTTATGGTCGATTGCTTAGGCGGCGCGCCCGGCGTTTATTCTGCAAGATATGCCGGCGAGCAGCATTCCACCCCGGAAAACAACGCTCTTCTTTTAAAGAACATGGACGGGAAGCTCGACAGAAAGGCAAAATTCGTTTCCGTCGTCACCTTGATAAAAGAAGACGGCAGCGTGATAACCGCGCGCGGAGAAACTTTCGGCTCGATTCTGACTGAGCCGCGCGGAACAAACGGCTTCGGCTACGACCCTCTTTTTTTCAGCGACGATTTGGGCGTTTCGTTCGGCGAAGCTTCACAGGAAGAAAAAGACAAAGTAAGCCACCGCGCGAGGGCATTAGCCGCCCTTGCCGAAAAACTCGGCTAAAAAGAAACCCTACTTTATTAAACAACAAGGATAACAATGAAAACAGCACTCTTATTTTCGGACAGCCACGGCAACACCACCGTGTTACGCAGATTTTCGGACGTAGCGCGCGAAACCGACTACATAATTTTTTGCGGAGACGGATTGAGCGACCTCAACGTATTCCCTAACGACGTACGCGCAAAAACAATTGCGGTCGCGGGGAATTGCGACTTCACCCTCGATAAGGACATGAAAGAAAAGGTCGTGGAAATAGAAAAAAGCAAAATTCTCGTCACGCACGGCGACCTTTACGACACCAAAGGCGGACCTCGCCGCGTTCTCGAACGTGCCAAACAACTCGGTTGCAACGTCGCCTTTTACGGGCATACGCACGAAGTCAGTCAGGAAGTCATTGACGGCGTAACGCTTTTCTGCCCCGGCACGATTCAAAGGTTTTCTAAAGTAAAAACTTACGCTTACATAATCTTTTACGACGATAAAATGATTATAAAGGTAATGTCCAACGAACTTTTAAACGATTATTAAGCCGCAAAAACTTAATTTTTTTACGTTTGCTTTCCCGACAAACGTCGATAAAGTTCTTTTAAGCGGTCGGCAAAGCCGAGCAGATTACTCAATAAAAGAGAAGGGATTCCATTCGTCATCTACTTAATATTTTTGCGGGAATAAATCGGTTTTTGCAAAGCAAACGACCGAAATAGTACTTTGACGTACATTGATGGCTTCGCAAAAACCAAGCCGCAAGACGGCTTTTTTCTATCCGCAAAAATGCGAAGCACCGAAAAGAGCGCATTTTTAGATGATTTTTCGCGAGCGAGAGGGATGCTGTACTGAAC
>CAKQSU010000162.1 GCA_934273135.1 uncultured Clostridia bacterium | reverse complement strand
GTCGTAGACCGTCTTGATTTTCTTCACAAAGGCGGAAGATGTTCGCTTCTTGCGCTTCTCGGTGCAAAGCTTTTAAAAATTCACCCTTATATCGCAATGAAAAACGGTTCGCTCGGCGTAAAAAAGAAATATCCCGGGCAGCTTAAACGCGGAATGTTGCAGTATGTGAGCGACCTTGCCGACGAATATACTTCTTACGACAAAACAAGATGTTTTATCACGCACTGCAAGGAGGACCCCGATATTCTCGAAGCGGTAAAGGAAAAGGTTAAGGAACTTTTCGATTTTGAAGAAGTGATCGAAACTTATGCCGGCACGACGGTATCTTCGCATTGCGGAAGAAACACGCTCGGCGTTCTGTTTATGACGGAGTAAGATATGAGTTTGACGAGAAACGACGTTCCCGAAAATCGCAAGTGGAAAACAGAACATATCTACGCCACTGTGGACGAATGGAACAAAACTTATGCGGAAGTAGAAAAAAAGATAGATTTTTCCGAGTTTGCAGGCAAACTTACCGATGCGGAAACCGTTAAAAAATGCTATGATAAAATATACGACGTTATGCTCGATTTGTCAAAGCTCGGCGTTTACGCGTTTATGAAGCACGACGAGGACACGAGAGATTCTCTTTACGTGGGGCTTTGCCAGCGTGTGGACGACCTTGAAATCAAGTTTTCCGCCGCTACGAGCTTTATCGAACCCGAACTCACTGCTCTTGACGAAAAAACGCTTAAAGGCTTTGCCGAAAATCCGCTTTTAAAGGATTACGACTACGCTTTGAAAAGCTTGATAAAAGAAAAAGCGCACATTCTTTCCAAGGAAACGGAAGAAGTTTTATCGCTCGGCGGCAAAGTTTTCGGGGGGTATAAAGAGGTTTTCGGTATGATAAACAATGCCGATTTGCCTTTCCCGACCATAAAAGTCGACGGAAAACCGGTGAAAGTTACGCACGGAACGTACGGCGTTTTGTTGCAATCTGACGACAGAAAAGTCAGGAAGGAAGCTTTCCAAAAATATTACGCCGCATTCAAGGGTTTAATCAATTCGATAACTTCCGTTTATGCGGGCAACGTAAACAAAAACGTGTTCTTGTCCAAGGCGCGTAAATACGAGTCGTGTTTAGATAGGGCTTTGTCCGCCGAAGACGTGAAGCCGGTTGTGTACGAAAACTTGCTCAAAGCCGTCAATTCCGCGCTGCCGTCGCTTCATAGATACGTTCGCGACAAAAAGAAAGACCTCGGACTTAAAACCATGCATATGTACGATATGTACGTTCCGACGGTTAAGGAAGCCGAACTTCAACTCGATTACGAAGACGCGTTTAAGCTTGTGAAAGAGGGGTTGAAACCGCTTGGCGAAGAGTACGGAAAGCTTTTGCAGGAAGCGCATGACGGCGGGTGGATAGACGTTGAGGAAACGGACGGAAAAAGAAGCGGCGCGTACAGCATAGGCGTTTACGGCTTACAGCACCCGTACGTTCTTCTTAACTATAAAAAGACGACGAACAACGTGTTCACGATTGCGCATGAGTTGGGTCATGCTTTGCATACCTATCACTCTAACAAATTTCAGCCGCAGGCAAAAGCCGACTATCGCATTTTTGTTGCGGAAGTCGCAAGTACCGTCAACGAAGTTTTGCTTTTGAAGTATCTTCTTAAAAACAGCGACGATAAGAAGCTGAAAAAATATTTGCTCAGCTATTATACCGATATGATTAAAAGCACGCTTTTCCGCCAGACCCAGTTTGCCGAATTCGAATACGCGGCGCACACTATGGCGGAAGAAGGCAAGCCTTTAACAAAGGACGCGCTTAACGAAGTTTACTATAATCTCAACAAAAAGTATTACGGCAGAAGCGTCGTGTCCGATGACGAAATAGCGTATGAATGGGCGAGAATACCGCATTTTTACAATGCTTTTTACGTCTATAAGTATGCAACCGGCATAACGAGCGCGATAACCATTGCCGAAAGAATTTATGCCGAGGGCGAGGAAGCCGTAAAAGATTATTTTAAATTCCTTTCTTCGGGCGGAAGCGACAGCCCCGTTGAACTTTTGAAACTTGCCGGCGTTGATTTGACCAAGAAAGAGCCTTTCAAAAAAGCTATGGAATCGTTCAAGCTTGCTCTCGACGAGTACGAAGCGATTGAGCTTTAATTTGTTTATACTCTAAAATATAAAAAGCTTACAAAGGGTAAAAATTATGCCTAAAAGCAATAAAATGCCATACAACCTCGAAGCGGAACAATCCGTTCTCGGGTGCATACTAATCGATCAGACCGTTCAAACGGATATCGCCGCGGAACTTCATGAGAGCGATTTTCTCGTCGAATCTCACAAAAAGATAATTTCCGCGATAAAGGATATTGCTGCAACAAATAAGCCTGTCGATCTCGTTACGCTTGCCGACCTTATGCAGAAAAACGGCACGCTCGAAGACGCCGGCGGGATTGCTTATCTTACCGAGCTTACGCGTACGGTGCCGTCGTCGGCGAACTATCGACAGTACCTCGACATCGTCCTGCGCGACGGTGTTTTAAGGCGACTTATAAACTCTTCAAACGCCATTATCGAAGACGCTATGACGAGTATTGACAGTCAAAAGTCGCTTACGCAGGCGGAAAAGCTTATTTTCGACATATCCGAAAGCAACGAGAGAAAGGGACTTGAAAAAATAGGCGGATATTTTCAGCCTGTTCTCGATAGGTTTGAAAAACTTGAAAAAGACAAGAGTTTTTTCACCGGATTGAAAACGGGGTTTACTCGTCTTGACTTTTTGACCAACGGGTTACATAAGGGTAACCTTGTTATAATCGCCGCGCGCCCGTCCGTAGGTAAAACAACGTTTGTTATGAACATCGTTGAAAACCTTGCCATGAAGCAAGACGCGGCGGTCGCCGTGTTCGCGCTCGAAATGACGAGGGAAGAGCTTGCTCAGCGTATGCTCTGCTCCGTTGCAAACGTCAGAATGGACGACGCTTTAAAAGGCAGACTTACCGAAAAAGACCCCGAATCCTTAAAAAGATTGTGGGAAGCTCAAAAACTTTTAAACAACGCTAAAATTTACGTCGACGAAAGTTCTATGGTAACGCCGACCGATATTTTGTCGAAGTGCCGCAGAATGAAAATGCGTTACGGACTCGATATGATTGTCGTAGACCACATTCAGCTTATGAATTCGGCTAAAAAGGGCGTGGAAAGCAGACAGCAAGAAGTAACCGACATTTCAAGAAACTTAAAGATGATCGCAAAGGAACTCGATGTTCCCGTGGTTGCACTTTCGCAGCTTTCTCGTCAATCGACGGGAAGAAAGGACGGCAGACCTATTCTGTCCGACCTTCGCGAATCGGGCGCAATCGAACAAGACGCCGACCTCGTAATATTCCTTCATAAGCCGGATATGGTTGAGGGACCGAAAGAGGGGCAAGGCAATAAGCCTATGGAAACGGACGTTATCGTTGCTAAGAACAGAAACGGTATGATTGACAGCTTTAAGGTTCTCTTCAAAGGCGAATTCGTTAAGTTTGTCAATATGACGGGCTACGAGGGAAGACCCACTCCTCCGACGGCTGAGGAAAGACGCCGCGAGGAAGCCGACGCTCCGCGGGCGGAAGAGAGTTATTCTTCACTTGACGAGAGCGAGCTTTCAAGCC
>CAKQSU010000161.1 GCA_934273135.1 uncultured Clostridia bacterium | reverse complement strand
ATACAAAGCCGACCACAACAGCAACACAAGCTCGGATAAGGCGACTTATTCTATTAAGGACGTTCCGTGGAACGCTATCGGCTCCGGCAGAGACGAAGCGGCGGAAGCGGGTATTTTCGTTCTTTCGCGTTACGGCACGGAAGCGACCGACCTTTACATGAACGGCGGCTCTTCTTCCGACACGACGAACGGCGATTACTTAGAACTTTCTCCCAACGAAATCTCCGTGCTTAAAGGAATGAAAGCTCTCAAAGATTCGGGCAAACTGAAAAAGATAGTTATGCTTTTAAACTCCGTAAACCAGGTGCAGTGCGACTACGTCGACAAAGCGGAATACGGAATCGACGCCGTTTTGTGGGTAGGCGAAGGCGGCGCGACGGGTACTAAGGGTATAGGCAGAATACTTGCCGGCAAAAGCCCGAGCGGAAAACTCACCGACACTTACTGGGTAGAACATTATTTTAACCCCGTATACGCTAACTTCGGCGAATTCGTGAACGCGGGCGAAACGGTGCCGGGCGGCATTAAGTCGACAAAGTACCTTGTTTACCAAGAGGGCATTTACAACGGCTACCGCTACACCGAAACGCGTTACGAAGACACCGTTTTAAAGACGGCGAAAGCGGGAACTTTCAATTATAACGAAGTTGTTAAATATCCGTTCGGTTACGGACTCAGCTACACGGAATTCGAATATTCCGATTTCGACGTCGAGTACAACGAAAAAACCGACGTTTACACTGCAAAAGTTACCGTTAAAAACGTAGGTAACGTAAAAGGCAAAGAGGCTGTTCAACTTTACTTGCAGAAGCCTTACACCGATTACGACAAGCAAAACGGCATTGAAAAATCGGCTGTCGATTTTGTAGGCTTTGCAAAGACCGAGGAACTTGCGCCTAACGCAACGCAAACGCTTAATATCGAAGTAAAGGGCAGCGAACTTGCTTCCTATGACTCGAATAAAGCTAAAACTTATATTCTTGACGCGGGCGATTATTACTTCACCGCCGCCAAGAACGCGCATGAAGCCGTGAACAACGTTTTAGCCGCTAAGGGCAAAAAGAAATCGGACGGCATGACGGATGACGGCGTAGTTGCAATGACGAAGAAATTCACAAAAACTTTCGACGACAAAACTTATGCTACCTCCGCCGCTACCGGAAAAGCAATAACCAACGCTTTCGACGACGCGGACCTTAACCGTTACGACGGCAAGGGCAATAACTCTGTCGCTTATATGACGAGAAACGATTGGGAAGGCACCGTTAAATTAGGCTTGACCAAAACGCATGCAAGACTCAATAACGAAGTCAAGGTCACGGCTACCGCGAAGATGGCTTCCGATGCGGCGAAAGGCTCGACAAAGCTTCAAAAAGACGACGTCGCTTACCCGACTTACGGCAACGGCACGTACGACAAGACTCTCGGCTCACTTCTTTCGATAAAAGACGACAAGCTTGAAAAAGTAGAATACGACGACGAAAGATGGGAAGAAATTCTCGATCAACTCACCTGGGAAGATACCGTAATGCTTCTTTCCAACGGACTTAGAAAAACTTGGGGTTTGGAAATAAAGACCGAAACCATCGACGGCAACGGCGCGCTCGGACCCGTAGGTGCGACAAGCGCCGGCGAGGATAGATATAGATATTCTTCCAACGCCGGCGTTGCGGAACTCAGATATGCGTTCCTTTACGACGACCCCGACAAAGATACTTCGCCCGTTTCCTATCCTTGCGCCGCGCTTATGGCTGCGACGATGAACGAGGAACTCATTCATGAACTCGGCAACGCTATCGGCGAGGACTGCCTCTGGGCGGGTTACTCCGGCTTGTACGGACCGGGCGCGAACATTCACCGCGGCACGTACAACGGCAGAGCTTTCGAATATTACTCGGAAGACGGATTTTTGTCCGGTAAAATCACCGCGGCGGAAATTCGCGGAATAAGAGAAAAAGGCGTTTACGTTTACTTAAAGCATGCCGTTTTGAACGAACAGGAACACAACCGCGAGGGCGTGAACACCTGGACGAACGAGCAGACTATACGTGAAATTTACTTGAAGCCTTTCGAGATAGGTATTATCGAAGGCGGGGCGGAAAACGTTATGACGGGCTTTAACCGTATCGGCGTTGATTGGACGAGCCAACACGGCTTTATCAACACGGTTCTTCGCGACGAATTCGGAATGAAAGGCTTTGCCGTTTCCGACTACTGGCAGGCTAACTATATGGACTTAGCCGGCGGAATTTTAGGCGGCTCGGCTCTCCCCGACGGCGACTTAGCCGTTAAGAGTGCGGTCGACTCTCCGCTTAATCAGTACAAAACGGGCTACGGCAAGCTTGCCAACGCCATGAGAGAAGAGGCGCACAAAATACTTTACGTCGTGGTTAATTCAAGCGCGATGAACGGCGTAACCGCAAGCACGCGTTATATAACGATTACCCCCGCTTGGATGGGCGTCGTAGGCGCAATTCAGATAGTATTCGGCGTTCTCTTTGGCTTAACCGCCGTTGCGTTCATATTAACGAGCGTTTGGGACAAGCTCCCGTTCGTAAAAAAAGCGGCTAAAAACGCTTAATATCGTTTAGCTTACACTACCTATATCTTCCTTTTTACGCGTCCGTAACCGACAAAATATTATCGGGCGGGCGCGTTATTTAGGTTTTACACCTACGGAAGATTAAAAATATCCTGTAAAACGAGGTAAAAATGAAAAAATTATTATTTAAAATATTTGCGGCGGCTTGCGCTTTCACGATAACTTTTGCGCTTGTCGGTTGCGGTACTAACCCGGGCGACGATTCGTCCTCGGGCGGCGACAGCAGCGGCGGCGAAACCGAACAAAAAATGACCTATTATTTCGACTCCTCATCGACGTTCGAGGACGCCGACGGAAGCAAAGAAAAGCCTTTCAGCGACTTAACGGGAATAGAGTTGATAGACGTTAAGCCCGGTGACAAAATAGGCTTAAAACGCGGCTCGACATTTACCGGCGGGCTTCAACTCAAAAACATAAAAGGCACCGAAGGCACTGAAGTTTTAATCACCGCTTACGGCGACGAAAGCTTGCCCAAGCCCAAGATAAACGGTGCAAACTTAGTGGGAAGCGGCGTTATCTATATCGAAAACTGCGAATACCTGACGGTTGAAAACTTAGAAGTTTACGACGAATCGACGGAAGAGGGAGACAGACGCGGCGTTCTTATCAATGCGACTAACCCGGAAGGCAAAAACGAAGTAGTCACTTATCGCGATATTACGATAAGAAACTTATACATTCACGATATACACGGCATAACGGACGCCGAAAACAGCGGTATGAGTTTTCCCTCGAAAGTAACCGGCGGCATACATGCGTGGTCTCTCGACGGTTACGGCAGATACGACGGGCTTAATATCGTCGGTAACAAGATAAAAGACGTTGAAAACGTGGGCATTGCCACCTGGTACAGACCTCAAACGGCGAGCGGAACCACGAAAATCTCTCCTTATTCCGACGATTTTGAAAAGTTTTCTTACCTCAACGTAAACATCGAAAACAACGAGATTTGCTATATCGGCAAAAACGCCGTATTCGCGCGCAACCTTGCCGGCGGCAAGATAAAAGGCAACGTTATGTACGAAACGGCTATAAAGTGCGTTTCCGGCAACACCATATG
>CAKQSU010000160.1 GCA_934273135.1 uncultured Clostridia bacterium | reverse complement strand
TACGCACGAAGAACTTATGGAAAGCAACGAAATTTACCGCGAGGTTTACACTTCGCAGGTTGAAGCGGGAGGTGACTTCGATGAAAGCGCAGGCAATTAAAAGCGGCAAGGAGTCGGGTATGCCTACCGGAATGAAAGTTAAAAACCCCGGCAAAACGCTCGGGAGAGTTTTAGGGTACGTGTTTAAGCGGTACGCGTTTTCTTTCGTCGGCGTGTTCCTCTGCATATTCATAAGCAGTTATTCGTCCGTTCAGGCTTCGGCTATGATAGACGACGTTATCACGGCGGTAGACGCGCAGCTTAAGGTAATTGCGGGCGGCGGAACGGCGGATTATTCGGGAGTCATGAAAGTGCTTCTCGAAATGGTTGTGATTTTTGCCGTCGGCACGGTCGCGCTTCTTATATACAATCAGTCGATGGTTATAATCTCGCAAAAGGTGTTGCGGGATATTAGGGACGACATGTTCACGAAGATGCAACGCTTCCCCGTAAAATACTTCGACACGCACACCTTCGGCGAAACAATGAGCCGTTATACGTCCGATACCGATACGCTCGAACAACTCATCAGCCAAAGCATACCGCAGATAGTAAACTCGCTTACGACGATAATAGTCTGCCTCGTCATGATGTTCGTTAAGAGCTGGCAACTGACCGTTCTCGTTCTTCTTACGGTCGTTTTAATGTTTGTAGTCATAAAGGCTATAGGCGGCAAGAGCGCGGCGTTTTTCGCGGCTCAGCAACGTTCGGTCGGCAAGCTCAACGGTTACATCGAGGAAATGATTAACGGGCAGAAAGTCGTAAAGGTGTTCTGCTATGAAGAAAGGAACAAAAAGGGCTTTGACAAGGTAAACGACGAACTCAAAGAAAACGCTACGAACGCGAACAAGTACGCGAACATTTTTATGCCGATAATGATGAACTTAACTTACGTTCAGTACGTCATCGTTGCGGTTGTGGGCGCGCTACTTGCTTCAAGCGGGCTTTTAATCGTCGGCGAGGGCAGCACTTCGCTCGGGCTTATCGCGGCGTTCCTCTTGCTTAGCCGCACGTTTACGCGCCCTATCAATATGGTTTCGCAACAATTCAACACGGTAGTCATGGCTCTTGCCGGTGCGGAGAGAATTTTTGAACTCACCGACACCGAGCCGGAAGCCGACAACGGTTACGTCACGCTTGTTCGCATTTCGGAAGAGAACGGCGAGATAAAGGAGCTTGCGCCGAGCGACAAGGCGGGGTATTGGGCGTGGAAGCACCCGCACGGCGACGGCACGCTTACGTACACGAGGCTTGCCGGCGAGATTACGCTCGATAAAGTCGACTTTTCGTACGACGGCGTTAAGCAGGTTCTGACCGATATTTCGATATTCGCTAAACCGGGACAGAAGATTGCGCTTATCGGCAAAACGGGCGCGGGAAAAACCACGATTTCTAACCTTATAAACAGATTTTACGATATCGACGACGGCAAAATTCGTTACGACGGCATAAACATCAATAAGATAAAGAAAGCTGACTTGCGCCGTTCGCTCGGGGTCGTGTTGCAAGACGTTCATCTTTTCACCGACACCGTTATGGAAAACATTCGTTACGGCAACAAGTACGCGACCGATGAAGAAGTTGTCGCTGCGGCAAAACTTGCGCATGCGGATGACTTTATCCGCCGTTTGCCCGACGGCTACAACACCGTTTTAACGAGCGACGGGGCGAATCTTTCGCAAGGTCAACGCCAGCTCATATCCATCGCGCGCGTTGCGGTCGCCGACCCACCCGTAATGATTTTGGACGAAGCTACTTCTTCAATCGATACGCGTACGGAAAAGATTGTTCAGACGGGTATGGATAACCTTATGAAAGGCAGAACGGTTTTCGTTATCGCGCACAGGCTTTCGACTATCCGCAACTCCGACTGCATAATGGTTATGGAAGGCGGAAAGATAATAGAGAGAGGCAACCACGAAGAACTCATGCAAAAGAAGGGCGTTTACTATTCGCTTAATTCGTGATTTTTTAGGCTTTGGCGCGTGCGGTTTTCGCCTTTTTTGTAAAAAAGCGGCATAAAATGTGATGTTAAAAGTGACATAAAAAGGCTTTTAGCGAATACAATAATAAAAGAAATAATAGCAATATTAACCGTTTTTACCTATGAAAAAATAGGCGAAAGCGGTTTTTGTCTGCCATTTTTGGGACGTTTGCGGAGGAAACCGAGTTGAAAAAAACAATATTCAAGGGCGTGGGGACTGCGCTTATAACGCCGTTTAAAGAGGATTTTTCCGTCGATTACGAGGCGTTTAAAAAACTTTGCGTTTCTCAAATTGACAGCGGCGTAAATGCGCTTATCGTCGGCGGAACGACGGGCGAGGGAGCTACGCTTAAAGCGAAAGAGAAGCAAAAACTAATTTCCGTTGCCGTAGAGGTGGCGCAAGGTCGGGCGGCGGTTGTTGCGGGAACGGGAGCAAACGACACTCAAAAAGCCGTTTCTGCGACAAAAGACGCATTGAATGCCGGAGCAAACGCCGCGCTTGTCGTTACGCCGTACTACAACAAAACGAGCCAAACGGGGCTTGTCGAGTATTATAAGCGGGTTGCCGACGTCGGTTTGCCGATTATCGCTTACCACGTGCCGTCGCGCACGGGGATGAGAATCAAGCCCGAAACGATTGGAAAAATCGCGGAGATAAAAAACGTTTGCGGACTTAAAGAAGCCGATATCTTAAACGCCGAAACGGTGGAAAGAATAAAAGTTTTAAGGGAGTGCGGCGCGGCGTTGTATTCGGGGAGCGACGAGCTTAATTTGCCGTTTTTCTCTCTCGGCGCGGCGGGCGTAATTTCCGTTTTGTCCAACGCTCTGCCTAAGGAAGTTTTGCGCGTTTACAGGCTTTTTACGGACGGTAAAATCGAAGAGTGTATAAAGGCGCAAATGCGACTTAACGGGCTTATAGGCGCACTTTTTATTGACGTCAACCCGATACCCGTCAAGTACGCGATGGCACTTATCGGCGCGTGCGAGAACGTTTTGAGAAGCCCGCTCGTGACGCTTGACGAGGACAAAAAGGAGATTTTAAGAAGAGAATGGGAAAAGATTGTTTGAAAAATATTTTGATTTGCGGCGCGGGGCGAATGGGCAAAGTCGTCGAAGAAGAGGCTTTAAGACAAGGCGTGAAGTATCGCTTTTTGAGCGAAGAGATGCTTTGCGGCTGCTGCGACCGTATGGAAGAAATTTTTAAAGAAAAGTGCGACGGGATAATTGATTTTTCGCACCCGTCGCTTACGAAAAAGCTTGCGGATTTCGCCGTTAAATTTACTTTGCCGCTCGTCGTTTGCACCACGGGGCAAAGCGAAGAGGACGTAAAAGCATTATGGGAAGCCGCATTAAAAACGCCCGTCGCGCTTATTGCAAACGCGGCGGAAGGAATGAATTTTGCGTACAAAATTATCGAACAAACGGCGGCGAGGTTCGCTATGGCGGAGGCGGAAATTTTTGAAGTTCACCATAGCGGAAAAGCCGATTCGCCGTCCGGTACGGCAAAGGAAATTACGTTTCTTATCAAAAACGCGCGTAAAAACGGCGAAATACGCTACGCAAGGACGGGTTTGAGGGAACAAGGAGAGATAGGAATTTGCAGTCAAAGAATGGGCAAATTCATCGGTAAGCACAGTGCTTCTT
>CAKQSU010000159.1 GCA_934273135.1 uncultured Clostridia bacterium | reverse complement strand
AATAATAATCGTCGCCGCCCTCGTTCGAATAGTTAAAAAGTCTGCTCTTTTCGTCGTTTGAAAAGGTTTTTCTTTCAACGCCGACAAGCGACCAGGTGCCGCTTGAAATATACGGCTCGCCCCTTTCTACGGGCGCAGCTATGACCGCGCTCGCCGTGTCGTGCGTAGCCGTCAAAACAACTTCCGCGTCATAACCCAAAAATTCTTTTATCTCTTTTTTGAACGTCCCAACCTTTTCGCCCGGCATGCTAAGCTCGCCGAAAAGCCCTTCGTCAAACCCGAGAGCCTTTAAAATATCCCTGTCGAACTTATGCGTTTTTCCGTTGACAAGCCCGGTGGAAAGAGCGTTCGTGTACTCTTGTTTTTTTACTCCCGTCAGAAAAAACGAGAGATAGTCCGGCAACATCAAAAAGCTTTTCGCTTTTTTCAGTCGCCCTTCCGTTTTGTCGTCGAACAGCTGATAAACGGTATTGAACGGCTGAAACTGAACGCCCGTTTTTTCGTACAGCGATTCAAAAGGAATTTTTTTGTGAACCTCTTCGGCGGCTCTTTTTCCGCGGGCGTCGCGATAAGCGTAAACTTCGCCAAACAGCCTGTCGTCCTCGTCCAAAAGCGCGTAATCCACAGCCCATGTGTCTATCCCGACGGTTGTCGGGGTTTTTCCTGTTTCCGCAGCCTTTTTAAGCCCGTTCAACACTTCGTTGCAAAGTCTTTTCACGTCCCATACGAGTTTGCCGTCTTTTTCGTCCGCGCCGTTAAAAAACCGATAAACTTCTTCCGTTTTTATTTTTCCGTCCTCTATCCAACCGAGGATATGCCGCCCCGAGGACGCGCCTATATCGATTGCGAGACTATACCTTTTTTCTTTCATTTTCACTCCGCGCCGTCCTCTTCGAAAGTATATTCTCCGCTTCCTTTTTCTTCCGTTTTCCCGGAAGGAAGCGTAACTACGCACTCCGTGCCGAAAGGAATTTTAACTTTGAAAAAGAACTTGCCGTTTTCTTCTTTCCACTCCGATTCGGCTTTTCCGTACGGCGTTTCCACACCGCCCTTTGCAAACGTTATTCCGCCGCCCGTAATCGGTTTTATTCTGAACTTTTTATACCCCGCCTCTATCGGCTCGATGCCGAGTACGCGCTTATAAAGGAAGTCGCACGCCGCGCCGGAAGCGTAATGGTTGTAAGAAATCATAACCGCCGCCGTGCCGTCGTCGCCGATGGGGCAACAGCCCTTTTCGTCGAGTCCGTCCCAACGCTCCCAAACGGTCGTCGCGCCCGCTTTTACTTCGTACAGCCACGAAGGGCAACGCTCGCTCGTTAAAAGCCTGAAAGCCGTTGTTTTTTCGCCGTTGTCGCAAAGCGCGAACAAAATATACGGCGTGCCGGGGAAGCCCGTTTCGACGGTGTAGTTTGATTTTTCGATAAGCTTTACAAGGTTTTTAACGGCGTTTTTCTTTTCTTCGCCCTTAAAAATATTAAACTGCAACGGCAAAACGTACGCCGTCTGGAATTGATTTTTAAGCTTGCCGTTTCCGTCGGTTAAAAATTTTCTGTACGCTTCGCCGACCTTTTCGCTAATCTCGGCGTATCTTTTTTTATCGTCCGCTTTTCCTAAAATGCCAGCGATTTTCGACAAAAGATAAGCCGTGTTTTTGAGGCTTGCCGTCGAAGTGTGCGTTCCCCTTTTTTGCCAATCGGTCATCTTTTCAAGGTCGGGCGCGACCCAATCGCCGAAAGTAAAGGGGGTAAAGGGCTTCCATAAATACCTTGCTTTACCAAAGCTTAAAAAGGAAGCCGCCCGCTTGCACGCTTCCACGTACTTTTTCATCACGGGGTAGTAATCTTCCAGCAGTTTTTTGTCGCCGCGCGCAAGGTATTCCGCATACGGGACCATAATGCACGCGTCACCCCAGAAAGCCGTCGCGCCGACGGGCATGGTCGTAGGGAAGCCGTAACCGTGCCGGGGAACGACGTTGGGTATCCCCCCGCGGGAATTCTGCTCGGTCTTTAAGTCTTTGAGCCACTTGTCGAGAAAGCGCGAGAGGTCGAAGTCGAAACACGCCGTAGACGCAAACACCGCGATATCGCCCGTCCAGCCCATTCTTTCGTCGCGTTGCGGACAGTCGGTCGGTATGTCCATAAAGTTGGAACGCGCGCTCCACGTCACGTTTTGCCTGAACTTATTCAGCAATTCGTTTGAACAGACAAATTCGCCGGTCTCCTCCGTTGCGGAAGTCAAAGCGTAGGCGTAAAAATTTATTTCCTCCGCCTTCACGCCCTTAACCAAAGCGTACCTGAATCCCATATACGTAAATCTCGGCGAATATTCTTCGCCCTTGCCGTCGGAAGTGTAATCGGTTCTTGCCTTTGCAGAGCGCAGAAAATCTGTAAAAATACAGCCGTTCGCGTCTAAAATTTCGGCGTGGCGAACAAGTATCTTTCTGCCATATTCCGCCGTCGTTTTAAACGCCGTAACCCCCGCGAAGTTCTGCCCGAAGTCATATAAAATATCGCCGTTTTCAAGGGTTTTTACGCTTATAGGCGACATTTTTTTATAAATCTTTACAGGAGAACCGTAGCAAGCGGATATCTCGGGCGAATACTTCAAAACTTCTTTTTTCGTATTGACGAATTTTATCTCGTCCTCATTGACTCGCGCGTCGTAAACTTCGCCGTCGTAAAGGTCGGCTTCTTTTATCTTTCCGCCGCGCCCGACAAGCCAGCTTTCGTCCGTGCCGATTATCTCGAAGCTCCCGTCGTCGTAGACAAGCCGCATTTCGGCAAGCAAAGCCTGCCTTTTGGCGTAAACTCTGTTAAGCCTCGTCCATACGAACGAACCGACAGCCCAGCCGCCCGCCACCGTGACCGAAAGCGTGTTGTTTTCCTTTATAAATTCCGTTACGTCGTAAACGCAATATTGCAAATTCTTTTTATAGTTTGTAAACCCCGGCGCAAAATAATCGTCGTTGACCCGCTTTTTGTTAAGCGAAACATCAATCGTTCCCATTGCCGTCACGGCAAAGTACGCGCGCAGGATTTTTTTGCTCGCCGTAAAGCTTTTTTTGAAAATCATCGGCTCGGGCGAAACCTTTTTCTCTTTGAAAACATACGTTCCGTCGGTAATCCATTCGCCGATCCACTTTTCGTCGAGCTTGCCCGTAGTAAAAGCCGTGGAGCCTTGCGCCATTTCTCCGTAAACGCTTTCGGCTTCGATTGTCGCTTCGTAGCGTGTAAAGGGTTTGAGCTTTTCTCCTTTATATTCTATATACAAGCTGTCTTTTGACCGAACTTCGCTCCCGTTAAGCCTTAAAACGGCGTTTTTAATCGAGTCGTTTTCCCTTTCGGAAGTCGCCGCAAACGAAAACCTCGGACTTTTTTCGTCCGTCACGCAGTTTTCTTTGAGGTCCTCGCATTTAACGTATAAGATTTTCATTGCTTTACCCTTTCCGCCGCCTTAGTTTCGGCGAATATTTTCTTGCTTATATTGTAACACAAAAAGCGTATTTGTCCATAGTATTTGTCAAATTGCTCACAAAGTTGTAATATGCAATCGCAAATAACCGTCAAATGAGCAGAAACAATCATAAAATTCAATCTTAGGGATTGCATTCCTTATCACTAACTACCTAAAAGGCGGCTTTTTCGCGCTTTTTTGTGACCGTTCGATTGGAG
>CAKQSU010000158.1 GCA_934273135.1 uncultured Clostridia bacterium | reverse complement strand
TCGTAATACTTGGCGTGCCTATTCTGGCAAGAAACAATGAACGCGTCTAACTTTTTATTGTAACCGATAATTTCCTTTTGGAGCTTTTCTTCCGCAGCCTTTTTCTCGGCGGCTTGGCGGCGAAGTTCTTTTTGTCTGTCCTCTTCCGCTTGTATTGCGTCTTTGGCGATTTTTAAGAGCTTGTTGAGCGTTTCCGCCTCTTTTAGATAGGGCTTAACGGAATCGGTTATCGTCTTTTCGAATTTCACGACGGCGTTATAATCGGCGTTGCCGCGTTCGAAGTCGTCGGAAAAAGCAAGAATTTTTTCGTCGATCGTGTGCGCGGCGGAAACCTTTTTGGCAATAGAAGCAAGCTCGTCGAGAATGGCGAGGTTTTTGCACCTCGAGCGAATTTTTAGTTCGAGATTTTTTACGAGATTTTGGGCGTTTTTAACGTCCTCACACCAGTAAACGCCTTTGGAAGCTTTGCTCAAATCAAAGATAAGCTTGTCGATATCCGCGGCGGAATCGGCAATGCGTTTTTCTTCCTTTTCTTTCGCGGCGCGCTCCGCTTCCGCTTTTTTAGCGGCGGCTTGGCGTTCTTCCTCCGCTTTTCTTGCGGCGGCTTGACGTTTGGCTTCTTCCTCGGCGGCTTTCTTTGCCTCTTCCTTTTCGGCGATATCCGCTCTGATTATTCTTTCGGCTTGCGCTTTTATTACGCCCATTCTTCCGGAGTTTTTAATTAACCTTAGGATATCGGCGTTTTGTTTTTCTTCCTTTTCTATTGCCTTTAAAGCGCGCTCCGCCCACGCAACCGAGCGGGGTTCTTTTTCGAGCGCCGCGATGCGTTCGTCAAGCTCGGCTATACGCTTTTTCAAAGCCGCTTCGTCGTCTTGCTTCTTTTTTTCGATTATGTAATTCGCCTTTTCTTCTATTTCTTTTAGGCGCGAAGCGTTGAGAGATATGTCGAAAATATCGGAATTGAGCCGCGTTTCTTCCTCTACGAAAGAAACAGCTTCTTTTGCCCATTCGATATCTTGTTTTTCGGACAAAAATTTGTCGATACGCGCGTCAAGCTGTTCGGCGCGCTCCCTTTTTGCGGCTTGTTCGCCGACCTTTTTGTACTTTGCGGAATCGCCGGAATTAAGCCCGCCGAATAAGTTGTTGCCTGCCATGTTTTTGCTTTGCTCCTCGAATATAATATTCAAAATTTGTCGTTTGTAGTTCGTTTTTTATTCAGCCGTTAAAATCGGTGTACAAAACGAAATCGTTTAACTATATAATTTTACAAAATGAGTTGTATTTTGTCAAGCTCAAAACAGCACGAAAGACAGCCTTTCTTAAAAATTCTTAAAAAGCTGTCTTTCTTTGCGGATTCCGTTTAATATCAACCGTCATCGGGTCAATCTGCCGACGGAG
This sequence comes from uncultured Clostridia bacterium, assembly GCA_934273135.1. Classification (GTDB taxonomy): domain Bacteria; phylum Bacillota; class Clostridia; order Christensenellales; family Borkfalkiaceae; genus UBA4636. Next base: position 2,297 of record CAKQSU010000158.1, on the reverse strand, counting down.
TCCATTATTTTTACTTTTTAAAGAGCTTTCTCACAAAAGCGGGAAGTCCGCCTTTTTTCTGCTCTTCCTTGGGCTGTTGTTCCTGAGGCGCGCCGTAAGGATAATCTTCGTAAGAAGTTTCTTCGTAACCTCTTCTTTGATCTCTTGCTCTGTCGTCCTCTCTGCCGTATTCGCCGTAAGCGTTACGAGCCGCGCCGGTAGTCACTACGCGTTCCTCGCCGTAAGCTCTGCGGGGTTGTTCCCTATCGTACTGCGGTCTTTCTGCGTAATCTTCGTCGTGCCTGTCGTAAGGTCTGCCCGCGTAAGGTTCTCTCGCATAGCCGTCGCGTTTGTCGGCGTAAGACGACTGTTCGGGCGAAGCGTAGCGGGAACGAGAAGCTTCCTCTTCTTCGCCGTAACCTCTTGCGTAAGGGGTCTGCGCCGCGGGACGAGCCGTTTCGCGCTCATAGGGCGAGCGAACGTAAGAAGTCGGTTTCTCTTCCGGTTCTTCAACCTTTTTTTCGGGTTCGGGACGGGAAGTGAAAAGGTTTTTGTACGCCCTCGACGCGTCGGAAGAATCGTCCGCGCTTCTGTCGAAGCCGGTAGCGATCATAGTGATGATGACTTCTTCCTGCAAGGCTTCGTTGATGTTCATGCCGAAAATAATGTTTGCGGAAGGATCGACAATGCCTTTAATGCTGTGCGCCGCTTCGTCAACCTGTTTGAGCGTTAAGTCTTTGCCGCCGGTGACGTTTAAAATAACGCCCTTTGCGCCTTCGATAGTCGTTTCGAGAAGCGGAGAAGAAATGGCTTCTCTTACCGCTTCGAGTATTCTGTTTTCGCCTTTGGCTCTGCCCACGCCCATGTGCGCAAGACCTTGGTTTTTGATTATCGCGGATACGTCGGCAAAGTCGAGATTGATAAGCGACGGCGTGGCGATAAGGTCGGCTATGCCGCAAATGCCCTGACGGAGCGTGTCGTCCGCGTACTTTAACGCTTCAATCATAGGCGTATCGGGCTTTAAGGCTTCGAGAAGTTTGTCGTTGGGGATAATAATCATCGTGTCGACGTACTTTTCAAGGTTAGCGATACCTTTTTTGGCGTTTGCTTCACGCTTGCCGCCCTCGAACATAAAGGGTTTGGTGACTACGGCGACCGTAACGCAACCCTTTTCTTTGGCTACCTTTGCGATAACCGGGGACGCGCCCGTACCCGTGCCGCCGCCCATGCCCGCGGCGATAAACAAAAGGTCTACGCCGTCGACTATCTGTTCGATGAGTTCTCTGCTTTCTTCGGCGGCTTTTTCGCCGATTTCCGGGTTTGCGCCCGCGCCTAAGCCCTTGGTTTCTTCCGCGCCTATCTGGTAGCGGTTTTCCGGGGGACATTTGGAAAGCATAAGCGCTTGCTTGTCCGTGTTGATAGCTACGAATTGGGCGGTATGAACGCCTTGGTCTATCATTCTGTTGACGGCGTTGTTGCCGGCGCCGCCTACGCCGATTACCATAATTTTGGCAACCGACGAACCTTGATCGTATTCTTCGTTAAACATATATTTCCTCCTGATGGATTGCTTTTTTTGTTGTTCTTTTTGGAATTTTTCTTCTTCGGTTTCTTCGGGAATTTCTTCTCGGATTTCTTCTTTTTCCTCGCAATACGGCTGAGTTTTTTGCTCTTCGCCGATTGTTTTGGTTGCTTCTGCCGCCTCTTCCGCTTGCTCGGCGATTACTCCTTGCGCTTGCGGTTCTTCGAACGTTGTTTCCGCTATTGCTTGCACGGGTTGCGGTTCTTTTTTCTTTTCTTGCGGTTGAGGCTCTTTAGCGGTTTTAGTAACGCTTTCTTCCCGCGTTATTGTTTCCGCTTCGTCTTCCCCGCTATTTTCGCTGTTTGCTTGCGGCTCGTCGAAAACCGTTAAGTATTCGTCCTCGCCATTGTCGGTGACAACGTCGTCGAAAATACCTTTTTCCGTCTCGTCGTCGCCTCTCTGCTCGTCCTCTTTTGCGGGCTTAGCTTCGGCGTATTCGTAAACTGTTAAAGGCTCTTCATGCTCCGCGTCGATTTTAACTTCTTCCGCTTGTTCGGCGGTTTGGTCTGCCGCGGTTACCTCTTCCGCTTGCTCGGCGGTTTGCTCCGTCGCGGTTACCTCTTCCGCTTGTTCAGCGGTTTGCTCCGTCGCGGTTATCTCTTCCGCTTGTTCGGCGGTTTGGTCTGTTTCTGTTATCTCATCCGCTTGCTCGGCGGGCTTGTCCTCGTGAGCGGGTGTCGTGAAAAAGTCGCTTATTTCGCTGCCGGGAGAAAGGTCAATCGATTCTGATAATGCT
>CAKQSU010000157.1 GCA_934273135.1 uncultured Clostridia bacterium | reverse complement strand
CCGTCGAACTCTTTTACGCAGAGAAAAATGCCGAAAAAGATTTTACCGCAGACGAAGCAAAAACGGAAGCATTATGCGAATTTTCGGAAGATAATTCCGAAGAAAATCAGTAACCCAAAAATTCCACGCCCTTTAAAAGGACGTCGTTTAAAATCTCGGTGCGCAAAGAGTAGAAGATGACTTTGCCTTGTCTTCTTCCTCTCACCGCGCCGAGGTTTTTCATAAGGCGGAGTTGATGGCTCACCGTCGTTTGGTTTATGCCGAGGACCGCCGAAACGTCCGTCACGCACATTTCCGATATCGCGAGCGCGGAAAGCATTTTCAGCCTTGTCACGTCGGAAAATATCGAAAAAAACCTCACCAAATCCATAAGCATGTCTTCCGTCGGAACGTAATCCGTTACAAGCGATTGCGTTCTTTTGTCCAATAATAAAACGTTGTTCATCTTTTCTCCTTTCGGCGTTCTTTCTAACGCGCCGCAAGCAAAACAAAAACTTGCCTTGCCGATTATTACAAGTATATTTTATCGCGAATTTGCTTCATATGTCAAGATATTCATATATGTGTCTTTCGTCGCATATAATCTATTAAAGTCGAATTATGCCGAAAGCGGCATAGGAGAATTTATGAACGATTCCGTAACCATAGCATTTTTAGGTCTGTTGTTTCTGCTCTCATACGGCGGAACGATTTCATCTACGCAACTTTTACTCTTGCTCGCGCTCATGACGACAGCCGCCTGCGCTTGCGGCGGCAACAAAAGAACGCTTATTTCCTCTCTTGCCGACGGCAACGGTTTGTTAAGCGGCGGCACGACGACGGGCAACGCGACCACTTCCACCACCACGACGACTACTACGAGAACGTCGGGCAACAACTAAAAACAAGTCGCGTTAAGCCGTTTTTTTTAAGGCTGGCTGACGCGATTTTTTCGTTATTGCAATCTGCGACAAAAAAACAACCTGTTACGACAAAAAAACATAAAAGTATTGAAAAAATTTTTACCGTGTGGTATAATTATTATTCAAGAAACATAAGAGGTTGCGATATGTACAGAATAGCCATAATAGAAAACGAAGACGACGAAGCTCGTAAGCTTTCCGAATGTATTTTAAAATACGGCAGGAAAAACTCTCTTGAATACGATATAGAAAGATTTGCCGACGGCGCGCAATTTCTTTCGGGTTATAAGTCTGTCTACGACGTGATATTTATGGATATCATGATGCCGAACGTGAACGGACTGTCTGCCGCAAAAACGCTCAGAACGGTCGATAAGGACGTTCCTTGCGTGTTTGTTACCAAAATGAAACAATACGCTTTAAATGGATACGAAGTAAACGCGTTTGATTTTATCGTTAAGCCGGTCGATTATAATACTTTCGCCGTAAAAATGGATAAGATAATGAGATTCGTCGCCTTAAAGGAAAACAGAAAAATATCTATTTCGTACGACGGTATTTTAAAGATAATTTCCGCCAAGGAAGTGCTTTACGCGGAAGTAAGTAACCATGACGTTACTTATCATACGCTTTCGGGCGATTATCGGGAGCGGAAGCCTTTAGGCGCGTTGGAGCAGTCTCTTTCCGATTACGGGTTTGTCCGGATTAGCACGTACGCGCTTGTCAATCTTCGCTTTGTCGAACGAGTGGACAAGGATTTTGTGTACATGAGCGACGGTTCGTCCGTTCATATAAGCAGAACGAAGAAGAGTTCTTTTTTAAAACTTCTTGCGAGCTGGCTGGGAGAATATTCCGTATGATGCTTTCCGGTTTTACTCTTTATAAGTTTATTTTTACGACGGAATTTCTTGTTTCCGAAGCTGTTTTCGGCAGTCGACTGAAAAAAAGAAAACACTTTTTTTTAAGGCTTGTCTTTTCCGTTGTTCTTATTTATTCCGTCGTGGCGTTTTTACCGCTTTTTCGTTACGACGCGTTTTTCGGTTCGTTATTTTACCTTGCTGTTTTTTCGGCTACGCTTTTATCTTGCGTTTTCTTGTTCGAAGAAAGCTTTTCGAACATTGTTTTTATAAGCGTGGCGGCTTATACCTTTCAACATATAGCTTATTTGATTTACAGTTCTTGCGTTGACGTTTTCAAGTTGAACGAACTGTTTTTCCCCGCTCGCTTTTCTCCGTACGACACCGCAAAAGTGCCGATATCGGAACTCTTTTCTCCCGTGCTTGTCGTCGCGCAGTTCGACGTTTATTTTCTCGTTTATTATGTCGAATATTTTGCGTTTGCAAGAAAGATAAAAGGTAACGACGACTTGAAGCTCGGCGAATTTCGCTCCGTTCTGCTTGCGGGGTTGTTTTGTTTCGTAACCGTAGTGTTTAATATGATAACGGAGTTTAATCTCAAAGGCAATGCGGCGTCAAAATATCTCGAGCGAATTTATAACCTTTTAGCGTGCTTTCTTGTCCTCTATTTTCAATTCGGAAGCCTTGCGAAAAAGAAAATGAACACGGAAATGCAAATAGTCAATCAATTGCTGTATGCGAAAAACAAACAGTACGAAGATATGAAGCGCAATATAGAAGTTATAAACGTCAAGTGTCATGACTTAAAGAAACAAATACTTTTGCTCGGCGAAAAAAGCGTAACGCCGTCCGAGGTCGAAGCCGTTCGTAACGCCGTTGAAATTTACGATTCGTATATACGAACCGGTAACGAAGCTCTCGACGTTATATTGACGGAAAAGAGCTTGATTTGCGAAAAACACAAAATATCGCTTGTGTGTTCGGTTGACGGCAATTCGTTTGACTTTATGACCCCGTCCGATTTGTACGCCTTGTTCGGTAACGCTCTCGATAACGCCGTCGAAGCAAGCGTGAAAGCGGGCGGCGAATATATAAATTGTTTTGCGAAAAGAAAAAATTCTTTTGTTTCCGTTCATATAGAAAATTTGTTTTCGGGCGAAATTCAGTTCGAAAAAGGCTTGCCGAAGACCGTGAAGAGCGATAAGGACTATCACGGGTTCGGCTTGCTTTCGATAAAAACAATCGTCGCAAAATATTCGGGCGAACTGTCGATAACGGTAAACGGTAACGTTTTCAATTTGGATATGGTGTTCTTTCTCGGTGACGGAAACGCTTAAAATACCGTCTGCGACAGATTTTTTACTTGTTACGCCGCAGGTATTGACTTTTTGTTCGCGATTGCGCTAATATAGCCTCGGCAACGCGACGGAGCGTTGACTACTCTTTAAGGAGCATTGTTATATGCAAAAAACAAAACTCGGCACGAAAACTTTGTGGAAAATTTTTATTCCTATAATAATCGTGCTTATCGTAACGTGCGTCGTTGTGACTGCCGTTATGAACTACTTTGCGGCTTCGCTCGATACGTACCTCGGAAGAGGCACGAGACGCGTTGCAAACGCGAAAGGAACGGAAAACTGGGACCTCGATTATTACAACAAGCTTTATTCCGCCGGCTCGGATTCGAGAAACGCAGGCTTCGAAGCTTCGAAAAAGGTAACGGACGAAGGTATCGTTTTGCTTAAAAACGACGGCGCGTTACCGCTTTCTAAAGATACGGCTATAATGCCTATCGGGTACAGGTATTCGAACGCAATACACGGCGGAACGGGTTCCGGCACTATCGACGCTTCGTTAAGTTATGTCGTAACGCCCGAAAAAGGTTTGAAGTCTGTTTTTAAAAACGTAAGCGACGTCGTTAAGCAAGCTATGGCTAAGGCAAAGGT
>CAKQSU010000156.1 GCA_934273135.1 uncultured Clostridia bacterium | reverse complement strand
GATAAACTCCGTTTTAAGCGAAACGTGCGGCGAATCGGCTTTCAAAGGTGTGACGGAAACGTCCGTTGCGTTGAGCAGAAAAAGCGGTTTTCTGTTCCCCACGCCGCAAGGTTCGAGTCTTTCGAGTTCCTTTGCGAGCGAGAGCGTGAATTGTTCGGTTACAAGTGCGTCCGCGATTTTGACGGGTTTGAAAACTCCGCCGTCGTAGCTACTTTCGACGTATTCTTCAATCGCCCTTTTGAATTGCTCGTAATTTTTCGTTTCGACGGTTATCCCCGCCGCCTGTGCATGTCCGCCGTAATCTTTAAGGTAGCGTTTGCAAGCGGAAACGCATTCGTAAATATTTACGGCTTCAATAGATCTTGCCGAGCCGTGCATGCTTTCTCCGTTCCCCGCAAAAAGTATGACGGGGCGGGAAAATTCCTCGACAAGGCGCGCGGCGATAATGCCGACAAGCCCGCCGTTCCACTCGCTGCCGCTCAGAACTATAATCTTTTTGTCGTAAGCCTCGTCAACGACTTTTTGGCGAGCCGACTTATAAAGCGCGTCGCACTCGGTTTGTCTGCCGACGTTGAACTCGTTGAGTTTTTCCGCAAGAGTTTTGGCTCGGGATTGATCGTCCGTAAGCAAGAGTTCGAGCGCGAGCGACGCGTCACCCATTCTGCCGGCTGCGTTTATTCTCGGCGCAATCATAAAAGCTATGGAAGTGGAATTTATTTCCTTCATTCCGGCAACCTCTATAAGCGCGTTTATCGCCGGGGCAGCCTTGCCGCTTTTTATATACTTAACGCCCTCGTAAACGATATCTCTGTTTTCGCCGACGAGCGGCATACTGTCGGCGATTGTCGCAATCGTCGCGTAATCGATATATTTGTTGGCTTTTGTGCCTATAAGCGCGTATGCGAGCTTGTACGCAACGCCCGCGCCGCAAAGACTTTCAAACCCGTAAGCCGATTTCTGCTTGCAGTTTACGATAGTGCAGTCGGGCAGAGAATCGGGCAGTTCGTGGTGGTCCGTAACGATGACGTCCGCGCCTAATTCCTTGATATATTCGACTTCTTTTTTCCCGCTTATTCCGCAATCGACGGTAATAATCAGTTCGGGAAAGTGTTCGTCGAAAATTTTGTCGATATTTGCCTTAGAAAGCCCGTAGCCGTCCGCGCGTTCGGGAACGAAGGGAACGACGTCAAGCCCTAATTCCGTCAAAGCCTTTGTCAAAAGCGCGGTTGCGGAGATACCGTCCACGTCATAGTCGCCGTAAACAACGACTGTTTCCTGCCCCTCGACGGCTTGTTTTATACGCTTAACGGCTTCCGGCATACCTTTTAAAAGAAGCGGGTTTTTGAAACGCTTCCAGCCGGGCTTTAAGAAGGCGTAAAGCTCTTCGTCCGTTCTCACTCCGCGCGAATAAAGTATGCCCGCGGTTTCGCTATGCAAGGAAAAATCACGGGATATTTCGCTTATTCTCTTTTTGTCTTCCGAGGTGAAATCGGATAAAAGCTTAATCATGTTCGTTACCCTTAAATGCTTTTATGGCTAAAAAGCAAAAAGCGAACGGGTAAAATCCCGTCCGCCTAAATTAGTTAAACTTATTTGGATTCCTTGTTCGCGGCAACCGCGCCCTGATAACCCTTTTTCGCCTGTTTTTTCGCTTTTATTTTCTTCTCTACCTTTCTGAATAATACCCAGAAGGACGGAGCGAGAAGTACGGACGAGAACGCGCCCGCTAAAAGACCGAAAATAATCGGGAAAATGAAGTCCTGAATCGCGCTGACGGAAAGAGCGGCGAGAGCGACAACCATTACGAGGGTCGTAATCGTAGTCAAAACCGTTCTGCCGATTGTGTGCGAAAGAGCTTCGTTGGCAATCTGAACGTCGGGGGTATCCGCGTTATTAGGATCTTTGATGTATTCGCGGATACGGTCGAATATAATAATGGTTGCGTTGATTGAGTAACCAACGATGGTTATTACCGCGGCGATAAACGTCGAGTTGACGGGAATATTGAATATCGCCGTGAAAGCAATCATTATTATAACGTCGTGAATAAGCGCGCAAACCGCTGCAAGCGCACTCGAAAGCGTAAATCTTATTATAATGTAAATAAGCATTACGACGATAGCGACGCACAAAGCGATTATGGCGTTTCTTAAAAGCGTGCCGGAAGCAGTCGCGCCGACGGTGTAAGCCTTAACGGCGTTGTCGTCGAACTCCGCGCCCGCCGTTTTAAGCGTTGCGTTTTCTTCGGCAAGGGTCTGGAGCGATTTTGTAATCATCTGGCACAAACCGTTCGTTTCGCCTTTGCCTTGAACGAATTCTACAAAGTCGCTTTCGTTATATTTTGTAACCTTAACGCCCTTCCAGACGTTTCTGAGCCTGATTTCGAAGGTGGAACCGGAAACCTGAACGTCGCCCATAATTTCAAGACCGTTTTCGGCGATTACCTTTTTCATGTCCTCGCGGATAATCTTGGAGCAATCCTCGTTTTCGGCAAACGCGTCAACCAAAGCGATTATAATGAAGATTTTGAACTTTTCAACAATTTTAAAATGTTTTTTCTTAAGCATTTTCGGCTTCCTCCCTCTTCAAACGGAAGAACTTTTCTTTCTTTTCGGAAAGCGAAAGCATAATTTTGAGATACCATCTCGTAACGAAAATGGAAGTAATCATCGACAGAACGATACCGATAAAGAGCGTAATCGCAAAGCCCTTAATCGCGCCGGGGCAGAGGAAGTAAAGAACGGCAGCGGACAAAATGGTTGTGACGTTGGAGTCTATAACCGTGATAACCGCACGCTTAAAGCCGGAATCGACCGAAGCGAGAACGGTTTTGCCGCTTGCGTATTCTTCCTTGATTCTCTCGTAAATAACGATGTTCGCGTCGACCGCCATACCGATTGAGAGAAGAATACCCGCAATGCCCGGGAGCGTCAACTGAACGCCCGGAACAATCGCCATAAAGATGATATAAAGAAGCGTGTAGATAAAGAGCGCGATATCCGCCGCTACGCCCATTCCGCCGTAAACGATTATCATTATTATAAATATGATAGCCATACCGATAACGCCGGCAAGCAAACTCTTGTTGATGGCATCCTCGCCGAGACGAGCGGAAATGCTTCTCGATTCGCTTACTTCAAAGTCGATAGGAAGCCTGCCGCTTTCGATAACGGACGCAACCGCGTCGGCTTCGTCATACGTGCTGTATCCCGTAATCGTCGCGGACGGCTCGGTGAGCTGACCGGATACTGACGGAGAAGAAACTACTTCGTCGCCGAGGTAAATGTAAAGCGTTTTATCGTCGCTTTCGTAAACTTCCTTTGTGGCTTTGCTGAAAGCTTCGGTACCGGCGGAAGTGAAGTTAAGAACGACTACGTACTTAGAAGCGTTGTCGGGGTCGCGGCTGACGTATGCGGACTTGATGTGTTCGGCTTTTACGAGAATATCCCCCGCTTTGTTACGGAAAGAGATTTCACCCGTAGAACCGATAACCTGCAATACTTCTTCCGCGTTGTCGACTTCGGGGATTTCGACCCTTATCTTGTTGCCGTCCTGAACGGAAATGGTAGCTTCGGTATATCCCTTGCTGTCAAGACGGGAACGAAGAATGTTCTGCGCGCTTTCAAGCGTAGAGATGTACTCGCTTTTGTTTGCGTCGTCACTCGAAGAATCCTTCGGGGTTAAAACGACGTAGTAACCGCCGGAAAGGTCGATACC
>CAKQSU010000155.1 GCA_934273135.1 uncultured Clostridia bacterium | reverse complement strand
ATTATGCGCTTTCTTCTTCGTTTTTATACGTGAAAAAGTGCGAAAATCGCTGTGGCAAGACTAAAAAGCCAAGCTATAAGTCGATTATCGGATAAAAACCCTGTTATTTTTTGCCTTTCTTTGACTTAGAAGAAGCCTTTTTGTCGTCGTCATCGTCGCGCCAGTCGTCGTCGCCCCAATTGCCGCCGTCATCCTCGTCGTCGTCCTCTTCGTCCTCGTCGTCTTCGAGGTAATCGTTCTCGTCGTAGGGGATAATTTCGAAGTCGTCCGGCTCGTCGTCGCGGGTTTCCATCATCTCGTCGTCGTCCGTTTCTTCCTCTTCCTCGTCGTCGAAAAGCTGCGCCGCTTCCTCTTCTTCAAGCTGGTTGAGCGAGAGCAATTCTTCGCTGTTTTCCTTGTCGATGATTTCGTCCTTTTCGTCGTCGTCGAGGAATTCTCTCCAGCCTTCGTCCTGCTCCATATCGATATCTTTTTCGTCCTCGTACTCGGCGCGTTCCGCGCAAGACTCGCACATATCTTCGTTTATGGGAATATAACAATTTTTGCAGACGGGGCAAAGCTTCTTATCTTCATCGTCCTCGTCGTCCACGGCAAACTGCAACTGCGGACCTATCTTAAGCTCCGCCTTGCATACGCCGCAATAATCTTCGTCCTCTGGAATATAGTTGAGTTCGCAACGAGGACACAACTTGTATTTTGGCATTCTCCTACCTCCACTTACGTTTTTAAGCGTCTGCGTTTTACCGCAACTACTATAAGCGGAATAATTATATTAGCAATGACTCGATTTGTAAACTGTTTGACTTCAATTTATCGATTTTTTTAATAAAAATTTACAAATTTTTTTGTTTTTGTCCTTTCGGAAGGTGTTTTTTTGACAAAACGCGAAAAATTTTTATAAAAAACCGCCTTGAAAACACAAATTCTCTCGGCGGTAAAATTTTACGGTATTGAGTTTTTTGCTTTTTCGCCGCCGCGTCAGCCGTTCTTTACTTCGCTTATGACGAACCTTTTTTCGTCGCCCTTTTTAAGGTATTCGATAAGCTCGTCGACGTCGCTCGTCACCTTGTAGATGTCGAGGCACTTTTCGTTGACGAAGTTTTCCTTGACGGCGTGATTCATAAGCGCGACAAACGAATCGAAAAATCCGTAAAGATTGTAGATTGCGACCGGCTTAAAATGCACGCCGAGCTGTTTGTCGGTTATGACGGAAAAGGTTTCGTCAAACGTGCCTACGCCGCCGGGAACGGTGATAAACGCTTCGGCAAGCTCTTCCATTTTTTGCTTGCGCTCATGCATAGTGTTCGTCCAGATAATTTCGTCCGACTGCTTGGAAAGAGCTTCCGCCAGGTTGCCCGTAAAAAACTTAGGCACTATGCCCGTGGCTTTGCCGCCGCCCCGCTTGAACCCTCTCACCGCCGCGCCCATAAGTCCGTTCGCGCCGCCACCGTAGACAAGTTCGTGACCGGCCTTAGCCAGCCTTTCACCAAGCTCCTCGACTGTTTTTTTATACTTGTCGTCAATTTTGTTGCTTGCCGACCCGTAAATACAAATTCTCATAAAAAACCTCGCTATAAGTCGATTATCGCGCGTTTTGCCCGTCACAAAAATAGGCAAAAGCAAGCGAAACCTTCTTTACTTTAAAAATCCGTTTACTATTTTTTCTTCGGCCTCTTTTTCGTCAAGCCCTAAGCTCATAAGCTTAATAAGCTGTTCGCCCGCGATTTTGCCTATCGCCGCCTCGTGAATAAGCCGCGCGTCCACGCAGTTTGCGTTTATCTTCGGAATAGCCGAAACTTTGCCGTTGTCCATTATTATCGCGTCGCATTCGGTATGCCCCGAGCAATCCGCGTTGCCGTTCACTTCCGAAATATACGTTTGAGAAGAATCGTCTTTTGCTACCGAGCGGGAAACGACGTGCGCGCCGCTGCCCTCGCCGTTGAGTTCGACCAAAAAGTCGGTCGTGGCGTGCTGTTTGCCGTGCGTGAATATCTTTTCCTTTATGATAAGCGTTGCGTTCTTTTCGAGCTTTGCCTGCGTTTTGCGGTAAGTCGAATCGACGCCTTTAATCTGCGCCGTTTCCATTTCCATATACCCGCCCTCGTCGATGTAAACCACCGTGGTCGGGTTGAGAATACGTTCGCCGTTGCCGTCGCCCTCGCCGTAATGGCGTTCGACGTATCTTACCTTTGCGTTCTTTGAAATATGAAAGTTGTGTATGCCGTCATGCTCGGACGTTTCGCACCCGGGGTTATGGATTCCGCACCCGGCGACAATCAGACACTCCGCGCCCTCGCCGACGTAAAAATCGTTGTAAACGAGGTCGTTCAAGCCGGTTTTCGTGATAATAACGGGGATATCCACCCTTTCACCCTTAGTGCCGGGCTTGATAATTATATCTATGCCGGGTTTATCGGTTTTAGAAACTATATCGATGTTCGCCGTGACGTTGCGCGCGGCAAGCTTGCCGTCCTCGCGCAGATTGAAAGCCCCGTGCGGCACCGATTCTATATCGGCAATCGTGGATAAAAGTCCTTTTTCCAGTTCGTTAAAACTCATTTTTCTTCGCCCCTCATCTTTTTTTCAAGCGTTCGGCACCCGGCGGAAGACAAAAGCCCGCCTAAAACTTCGCTCTTGTCGCCGTCTTTTTCGACCTTGCCGTTCTTAATAAGGATAATTCTGTCGGCAAATTCGAGAATCCTTTCCTGGTGCGAAATTATGAGTATCGACCCGCCGTTTTTGTTGCGAAGATTTTCAAAAACCTTGATTAGCGAATTAAAACTCCACAAATCTATGCCCGCTTCCGGCTCGTCGAACACGGTGAGTTTTGTTCCGCGCGCCATAACGGAAGCTATCTCTATTCTTTTGAGTTCCCCGCCCGAAAGACTTCCGTTTATTTCGCGGTTGACGTACTCGCGCGCGCAAAGCCCCACTTCCGAAAGATAATCGCATACTTCCGCCATTTTGAGTTCTCTGCCCGCCGCAACGCTTATGAGGTCGGAAACGGTTATGCCTTTAAACTTCACCGGTTGCTGAAACGCAAAGCTTATGCCCGCCCGCGCGCGCTCGGTGACGGAAAGGTCGGTTATGTCTTTGCCGTCGAAATAAATTCTGCCGCTCGTCGGCTTTATAATGCCCATAACAAGCCTTGCAAGCGTCGATTTGCCGCCGCCGTTCGGTCCCGTGAGCGCGACGAAATTCTCGCTTATATCGAGATTGACGCCGTTTATAATTTTCTTTTCCTTTCCGTTTTCGTAAGCGGAAAAATACACGTTATCAAGTCTTAACATTCGTACCCTCGCGCAAGAATCCCCGCGCATCGTTTTCGGCAATTTTCGCCCGAGCTTTGCCGGGCTTCCTTTCCAAGCCGATTTTTATTTTAATAATTATACTCGTATATTCTCTTTTTCGTCAATCGTTTATACGCTAAAATTCGTTTTTCCCGCGCTCAAAGCCGTTTTTGCTCCGCTTTAAGCAGCCTTTTCAGCCGTTTTTAACCCTTTTTCCGTCGGAAGAATACCGCACGACTTCCGTCTTGATGCTCCGCGCTTCGCCGCTTAGAACGTAATCGAGCCGAGCAAAATAGTATCCGTCTTTCGCAGCGCACGTCGCCGTTATTTTTCCGTCCGCACCTATGTCGCTTGTCTTAAAAGAAGCGACTGCCTCTCCGCCGACGCCGTTTTCAAACGAAAATTCGTCGTAAAAAAGCGTGAGCGTAACGC
>CAKQSU010000154.1 GCA_934273135.1 uncultured Clostridia bacterium | reverse complement strand
GTTTTGTATATCCGTAAGGCTCTCCGCAATATACGCTTTAAAGCTCGTTTTCGCGACGCCGTAATTTACGGCAATCGTTCTCATACCCCTTCCCGCAACCGGCGAAAGATACTCCGTTTCAAGCGGAATCATCTTAGTGTTTCCGTCTTTATCCGCAAGCTTTAAGCTGAGAAAATCGCGGTTAATCGACTTATAGGCGAGCTTTTCGTCAACCATAAGCACGGGAACGAAGTCCGGATTTTCGCCGTCGGGCGTAACTACGGAAAGGGTTTCCGCCGCTACCTCAGGCTTGTCCGTGCTTTCCGTCTGCTGTAAAACCTTACGAACAATCGGGTCGCCCTCGCTCAAAATAATCGTGAACACGAGGTAAGTTTTGCCGTCCGTATCCGTTTCGAGAGTGATAAGAACGTCCTTTACGCCAACTCCGTCTTTACCCGCTTCGCCTTGTTCGCCTTTCGCTCCGTCAACTCCGTCCTTTCCGTCTTTACCGTTCAAACCGTCTTTTCCGTCCACGCCGTTTACACCGTCTTTGCCGTCCTTTCCGGGCGCGCCGTCTACGCCGTCTATTCCGTCGATACCGTCTTTTCCGTCCACGCCGTTTGCGCCGTCCTTACCGTTCAGCCCGTCTTTGCCATCGGCTCCGTCCTTGCCGTCGATACCGTCCTTGCCGCTTAAAAGTTCGATAAATTCCGAAAGAGTACCCTTAAACCCGAGGATTTTTGCTTTGTCGTAAGCTTCTTCCGCGGTAAACTCGCCGCTATCCGCTTTTTCCGCTTTGTTACACGCGGGGAAAACCGCGAGAAAAGAAAAACAAATAATAATCGAAACACTCAAAAGCAATAATCTTCTCATAAAGTCCCATTTTCGACGCAATATCCTTTTTTACGTCCTTTTTCTCACTTATTTTACCACTTTTTACTCCTTATGTCAATATCAACGACGCAAAAAGAACGAATGCTTTTGCTTTGAAAAACGTCCGCGCAAAATTCAAGCGCAGAAACGGAAAGTTTTGTTAAAATATTACTAACAAAACGCCGCTCGAAAAAACATATCCGAGCGGCAAAAGGAGTTAATTATGAAATACAAAGACTATCTGAACATTTGGCTTGAAAACCACGTTTTGAATTTTCTTAAAAGATCGGACTTTCAAACGCTATCAAATAAGCGCAAGGCTGTACGTATCGCCTCTTCTTAGCGGTTTTAAGCTCGATTACGCGTCGTATTAAAACTTTTCGTCTATCAAAACGCTCATAAGCGTGAGTATGGTTTTCTGCTCGTTCTTGGTGAGTTTTGCTTAAGTTCCGACTGCGCTAAAAAAACGTTAAAATCAATCGAGACTTTTAAGAAAATCGTCAAAAATCTTTTTCTGCGTTGGCGAGAGCGTGTCGAGCGAAAGTTGCTTTTTCATCGGCGGTTGTTCGTAGGAGAAAAATTGCGATAGAGAAACGTTAAGCGCATCGCATATAAAGCTGAGATATTCCACCGTCGGACATTTTCGCCCCGCTTCTATATCGTTGATATACGTGGGCGAAACCCCCGCAATGTTTGCAAGTTCGTTCTTTTTGAAATTTCTTTGTTCTCTTAAGCTTTTAACCCTTTCGCCAACTTCTTTTGTTGTCATTTTCATTACCCCCGTTAAACTATAGTTTTATTGTACTATAATTTCAACTGAAAAACTTAAACTATAGAGTTGACAATATTAAACTATAGTGTTAAAATATATTTAATGAGTTGTTTAAACTTACAAGTAGAAATTATTTGCAAAAAACATCGGAGGAACAGAAAATGCAAAAAAGAAGTTTGACCATTATTGTAATTGCGCTTTTATGCGCGCTTGTGACGGCTTTCGCGCTTGTCGGTTGCGGAAAAAACAACGACAATGACAGTAGCAGTAAAGAACCTGAGCGCACGCAATTATCGGCATCAGACGTTTACAAAAAAGTAAACCCAAGCGTAGTGTTTATACTAACACAACAAAGCAACGCTTATGCGAGCGGAAGCGGATTCTTCATAGACAACAGCGGAACGGTAGTAACAAATTATCATGTAATAGAAGACGCTCTTGTCGGAGCTATTCAGTTGTATGACGGCACTACGGCAAAAATAACGAAAGTCATCGGATATGACGAAGATTTGGATATCGCAATTCTCAAAACCGACGCGACCGGCACGCCCGCAAAACTTGCAACCGAGCAATCCGAAATCGGTGAAACCGTATATGCTATAGGTTATCCGCAAGCATTCAAACTCGGTGTAACGTCAAGTACTTTTACCACCGGTATGATTTCAATGTATCGTTCGATCAGCGGATATACCTACATACAATCAACCGTAGATATCACCCACGGCAACAGCGGCGGCGCACTGATAAATACTTACGGCGAAATAATCGGCATTACTACCGCAGGGCTTAGCTTCGGCGATGTCGATTATATGAACCTAT
Source organism: uncultured Clostridia bacterium (assembly GCA_934273135.1). Lineage (GTDB taxonomy): Bacteria > Bacillota > Clostridia > Christensenellales > Borkfalkiaceae > UBA4636. The sequence goes on along the minus strand of CAKQSU010000154.1, from coordinate 1,289 downwards.
CTATTCCCGTACAAAGAATTGACACTGTCGGAAGAAACGTTAACGAAACGCTTGAAGTCGTTACAAAACGCCACTATCCCGTTTATGTCAACTATTACACGGACGGTTATAAATACAAAACTCAAACTTTGCAATACGAGAGCAAGGCAACCGCGCCTACCGCTCCGACAAAAGCGGGATATACTTTTTGCGGCTGGTATACCGACACAAAACTTAATACCCGATATGATTTCGGTAAATCCGTCGTTGAAAATATAAACCTATACGCAAAGTTCGAAATAAACACCTATAGCATAAAATACACGTTGAACTCCGGTTCTTTTTCAAGCGGAAACGTAAAAAACAGCTATACCGTAAACGATTGCGGAACAGCTTTACCTATTCCCCAAAGAAGCGGCTATCTCTTTGAAGGCTGGAAATACAACGGCAATTTTATTGACAACCTACCCGACAGAAATAATATGTCAAATCTCACTCTTTACGCAAGTTGGATTGAGGGTGCAGAAGGGTTTACTATTAAAAACGGCGTTGTCACCTCTTGTAACACTTCCGCGACAAACATTACAATCCCAGCCTCTTATCGCGGAGAAGAAATAACGACTATAGGCTCAAACGCTTTCAAAAATTGCACTAATCTAAAAAGCGTAACTTTCGGCAGTAATATTACAAACATACAAAACGGAGCTTTTAGTGATTGTACCGCACTTGAAAAAATAAAGGCGCAGAGTTCATGGTATAGTACATACAGCAGCGCAGACGGGATACTATACAGCAAATACGCAACCGAATTTGTGCTTATCCCTCAAGCGTTAAGCGGTAATGTTACTATACCCGATAGTATTAAGTCAATAGGTAATTCGGCATTCAGCGGGCGCACGAAGTTGACAGGCATCACTATTCCGGACAGTGTAACAAGCATAGGCACGTCGGCATTTAGCGGTTGCACAAGCTTAACAAATTTAACCATACCTAACAATACCAGTATCGGAAGCAAAGCTTTTGAAAATTGCACAAATATCGCAAACGTAACATTACCTATTTCGGCTTTAACGTATATAAACAAAAACAACTTATCAACAGTAGTCCTGACGAGCGGCACTAAGATAGACGATAATTTGTTTACAGGCTGTTCGAAGCTCAAAAGTATTACAATACCTAATACCGTAACGAGTATAGGCAACTTCGCATTCAGTTATTGCTACGAGCTTACAAGCATATCTTTCGGTAATAGAATAACGAGTATAGGTGATTCAGCATTTTACGGGTGCAGTAATCTAAAATATAACGAA
>CAKQSU010000153.1 GCA_934273135.1 uncultured Clostridia bacterium | reverse complement strand
TTCGTTGAACCCGATCATAACGTCGTAAAGTCCGAACATCGTGAAAGAAATTACCGACAAAATTATCGTAAGCACAAGTCGGAATTTTTTAATCCCTAAGTTGCTTGCGCCCATTTTAATCGCGTTCTTGAAGGGCAACGTAGACTTGATCGGCTTAAACTGCTCCGTTTCCGCTTCTACCGTCTTTTCGTCGAAAGGCTTGAATTGAGCGTTACCTTCCGCCACTAGGTCGGTTTTCTTTATTCTTCCCGCGCCGTGCTTTGAAAGATATTCGTTTATCGCGCGCAAATCGACGTAAGTTAAAACGTATTTTTCGGGGACGAAAATCTCCCCGTTTTCAAATTTTAAGCCGTCGGCGTTTTCTTTTTCGCCGCTTTCGTCTTTAATATTTTTATCTTCGTCGCTTTCCGCCGCCGAGGAGGAATAAGTTTTTTCTAAGTCGCCGATAATCTTGCCGTCCGACATTTCGATTACTCTGTCGCCGTAGAAAGAAGCAAATTCTCTGTCGTGCGAAACAACGATTACAAGCTTAGTTTTCGAAAGCTTTTTGAGCGTATCGAAAAGTTGTTTTGCGTTCTGACTGTCGAGCGCGCCGCTCGGCTCGTCTGCTAAAATGATTTCTGGGTCTTTAACGAGAGCGCGCGCAATCGCAACCCTCTGCTTCTGTCCGCCGGAGAGTTCGTTGATTCTCCTCGCGCCGTAACCGTCAAGGTCAACTGTTTTTAAAATATCGTTCACGTTTTCATTCGTCGCGCGTTTGCTTTGCAGTTCAAGAGCAAGCGCGACGTTCGCGCCGACCGAAAAATCCTTTAAAAGGTTGTATTCCTGAAAAACAAACCCGACGTACGTGTTGCGATAGCTGTCAAAATCGGACGGCTTGAATTTTAGCGACGAAGTGCCGTTTATGATTATTTCTCCGCCGTCGGGCTTATCGAGTCCGCCTAAAACGTTTAAAAGCGTAGACTTTCCGCACCCCGACTTGCCCACGATGAAAACAAGCCCGGTTTTTCTGAACTTTATCGAAACGCCGTTCAACGCGTGTACCGTAACGCCCGTTTTCGAGCGGTAGTCTTTGTAAAGATTTTTTACTTCGAGCATAAATTCCTCCTTTATATAAGGAACCCAATGCTTAGTAATTGGTTTCCCTGCGGATATTTTATCACAAAATCTTTAATTTGACAATACAATCGTCGTTTAATTCGTTAAAAGCAGGAAAAATAAAAATAAATAGGAAATTTATGTGAAATTTTTTAAAAAGTATTGCTTTAAGTTTTCAAATCTGTTATTATATACAAGGTATTGTTTTTACGATACGAAAAATAAAGAAGTTGGTTCATATGAGAAAGTTAGGTTTTGACAACGACAAGTACATTAAGCTTCAATCGGAATGCATCGATAAACGCATAAAAGAATTCGGCGGCAAACTTTACCTCGAATTCGGAGGAAAGCTTTTTGACGATCACCACGCCTCCCGCGTTTTTCCCGGGTTTCAACCGGACAGCAAGCTTAAAATGTTGCTTCGCCTTAAGGACAAAGCCGAACTTTTAATCGTCATCAACGCAAACGACATCGAAAAGAACAAGGTCCGCGGCGACCTCGGAATAACGTACGACCTTGACGTGCTTCGCCTTATCGACGCATTCAGAAGCGTAGACCTGTACGTCGGCGGCGTAGTCGTCACACGCTACGCAAAACAACCGGATGCGGACAAGTTCATCGAACGGCTCAACGAAATGGGCGTAAGATGTTATCGTCACTTCACAATCCCCGGCTATCCTTCCGACGTGGACAGAATAGTTTCCGACGAAGGCTTCGGCAAAAACGAGTACGCCGAAACGACTCGCAATCTCGTTATCGTCACGGCTCCGGGACCCGGCAGCGGAAAAATGGCGACATGCCTATCTCAGCTTTACCACGAAAACAAACGCGGCGTCAAAGCGGGATACGCAAAATTCGAAACTTTTCCCGTATGGAATCTTCCCCTTAAGCACCCGGTCAACGTTGCCTATGAGGCGGCTACCGCAGACCTTAACGACGTCAACATGATTGACCCGTTCCATCTCGAAGCGTACGGCAAAACCGCCGTGAACTACAATCGCGACGTAGAAATTTTTCCCGTTCTCGACGCTACATTTAAAAAAATCTGGGGTAAGTCGCCTTACAAATCCCCTACCGATATGGGCGTAAACATGGTCGGCTACTGCATAAACAACGACGAAGCCGTCCGCAACGCCGCCGATCAGGAAATTATCCGCCGCTTTTTATCCGCGCAATGCGGAGCAAAACAAGGCATAGTCGACCCGTCGATTGTTGCCAAGCAGGAGCTAATCATGAAGCAACTCAACCTTTCGGTAGACGACAGAAAGGTCGTTGCGGCGGCGCTTAAACGCGCGGAGCAAACGGGCGCGCCGGCTGCTGCGATAGAACTTTGCGACGGCAGAATAGTTACGGGAAAGACTTCCTCTCTTTTAGGCGCCTCCTCCGCAGTACTTCTCAACGCGTTAAAAGCCCTTGCCGGCATCGACCACGATATAGAACTTATCCCGCACGAAGTCATCGAGCCTGTTGCGGATTTGAAAATTCAGCATCTTAAAAACACCAACCCGAGACTACACACCGACGAAGTGCTTATAGCTTTGACAATCGCCTCCACTATGAACGATTACGCCGAAATGGCAATGCGCCAGCTCGACAACTTAAAAGGTTGCGAAGCCCATTCGTCCGTCATCTTAACGCAAGTCGACGAAAAGACCTTTAAAAAACTCGGCGTAAACCTAACTTGCGAGCCGAGATACCAAACGAAAAAACTTTACCACGCAAAATAAGGAAAACGAGCTTAAAAGTCTTGCTTTTAAGCTCGTTTTTTTTGTGCTTTAAAATTTTCAATCGAAGCTTATTTTACGTCGAAAGCCCACGTTCCGTTTTTGAAAATCGCAACCTCTTTGCCGTCTTTTGTTATGCCCGTTATTGAAAGGTCGCGGCTTCCTATCATAAAGTCAACGTGTATCATGGAATTGTTTATTCCGTTTTTATGATATTCTTCGTTCGTCATGTTCTCGTATCCCTTCAAACAATCGGGGAACCCTCTTCCGAGTGCTAAGTGGCAGCAAGCGTTTTCATCGTAAAGCGTTTCGTAAAAGAGTATTCCGCTCATGTTAATCGGGCTTTCGAAAGGCACAAGCGCGCATTCGCCGAGCATTCCCGCGCCCTCGTCCATCTTCACCATTTGTTTTAAAAGTTCTTCGCCCTTTTCGGCTTTAACGTCGGAAACTTTGCCGTTTTTAAAGGTTATGGAAAAGTTTTCGATAAGCTGTCCTTGATAGGAAAGCGGCTTCGTAGCGTAAACAACGCCCTCGCAATCGCCGTACTTTGGCGATGTGAAAATTTCTTCGCTCGGAATGTTCGGGTTAAATCTTACGCCCGAAAGAGTCGTATCGAATCCTCCGTGAAAAACGCCGAGCTTGTTTAGCCCCACGGTAAAATCCGTTCCGTTTGAAGACTTATAATTAAGCCTTACAAGTCCCAATTCGTTAAGATAATCGCAACGCTCTTTGATTTCCTTATTGAATTTATCCCACGCCGCAATCGGGTCGTCGTCGACTCTCGAGCATTTGAGTATGGCTTCCCAAAGCATTTCCATAGCTTTACCCGCTTTTTCGTTCGGGAAAACCTTTTTTGCCCATGCTTTGTTGGGATAAGCGGCTATAGTCCAACGTATTTTGTTAGACGACGTATAA
>CAKQSU010000152.1 GCA_934273135.1 uncultured Clostridia bacterium | reverse complement strand
GATAAGAAAAGTCTACGACAACCTTTCTCGCTCCGTTTTTGTATAACTTTTCAACAACCGTTTTCACAAATTCCGGCTGGTCGAGGTCGGCTACGATATAAACGTCCTGCCCCTTCTGCACGTTCACGCCCTTTTCGACGATAAGGTCCGCGTATTTATTGAGTAAAGATTTTTTCATTGCTTAGCTCCTTTTTTTGTTTTTATTTGATTTATAAGTCCCGGCAAAGCTTGCTCGAAGAAAACGCCGTATCCGTGTTCCTCGGCAAAATCAAGCGTTCTTCTCATGGAATCGACCGTAAAATCCACAGCGATTTTTGCGGAATCATAAACGCTTAACCCGTTCAATAATGCTCCGGTAAACGCGCTCGAATAAATATCGCCCGTACCGTGAAAGTTACGTTTTATCCTTTCGGAAAAATAATATTTTACGGTCTCGCCGTCAAAAACCGCAACTCCGAGTTTATCTTTATCGTAAGAAACGCCCGTAAGAACGATTTCTTTAACTTTCAGATTTTTATATAGCCTTTCCAGAATCCCCTCGACGTACGCTTCGTCGTAACCGCATAAAACGGGCTTTTCTCCGAGTAGAAACGCCGCTTCCGTGAGATTGGGCAAAATTACATCCGCTTCTTTACACAAATTTGCCATTTCCGCGGCAAAATTTTCATCGAATCCGTAATAAAATTCGCCGTTGTCCGCCATAACGGGGTCGATTATTTTTAATCCTTTATTGAAATTTTTTATGATTTCGTCAACGATTTGCATTTGGTCTTTTAAAATGTAACCGGTGTAAACGCAATCGAAGGCAATATTTTCTTTTTCCCAATGCTTTGCGATTTTCGGAAATTCGTCCGTCATCGGCAGCACCGTGAATCCTTTAAAACCCGCCGTATGAGTAGACAAAACGGCTGTCGGAAGTATCGCCGTTTCGATTCCGCAAGCGGAAATTATCGGCAACGCCACCGTGAGCGAACATTGCCCCACGCACGATATATCCTGTATCGTCAAAATTCTTTTTTCCATAACAACTTAATACCTTATTACTTCAAGGTTTTCTATAGCTTCGTTTACAAGCGTTTCCACGTCGAGAGCCGATTCGGCTTTTAATATCGTTTCCGTTTTGGGCTTAATCGCCGGGAACTTCGGCAAAAAGACGGTACAGCAATCTTCGTACGGCAAAATCGAAGTGTCGTAAGTGCCGATTTTGTTTGCGATTTCAATAATTTCAAGCTTGTCGAGCGCGATTAAGGGGCGCAAAACGGGCATTTTTACGACCGAATTCGAACTTGTAATGCTCTCTATCGTCTGGCTTGCGACCTGACCTAAGCTTTCGCCCGTTATTATCGCCTGTCCGCCGTGAGCAAGCGCGATTTTTTCCGTAATGCGCATCATAAGTCTGCGCATCATCGTTATCAAAAGTTCTTCAGGGCATTTTTCGTGAATTTCTTCCTGAATATGTGTGAATTTCACAACGTAAAGATTCATGCTGCCCGCATATTCGGAAACCATTTTGCATAGCGTTTCCACCTTTTCTTTTGCGGCTTCGCTCGTATAGGGGTAGGAATGAAAATGCACCGCGTCGAGCCGCATTCCGCGCCGAGCGAGCATAAACCCGGCAACGGGGCTGTCTATTCCGCCCGAAAGCATAAGCACGCCTTTGCCGGACGAACCCGTCGGAAGCCCGCCTATACCTTTCACCACGTCGGTGTATATGAGCGTTTCGCCGCTTTCGCGCATATCGACGCTCACCACAAACTGCGGATTAACGACGTTTACAGTCAGATTCGGGTTAAAATCGAGCAGTCTGCCGCCGAGTTCGCACGAAACTTGCACGGAAGTCATCGGGAAGGTTTTGTCCGCTCTGTTCGTTTCGACTTTAAACTCCCCTACTTTGCCGTCGCAAAGGTACTTTACGCACTCCGTTATCTCGTCGAGGTCGCTTTTTACTACGTACGCAGGCGAAAAGGAATGTATCCCCGGCACCTTTAAAAGCTTCTTTTCAATCTCCGCATAGTCGTCCTCGTTGAAGTTTTCAATTAAGTATCTTGCGTTGAGTATTCGCATCGAATGCGGAATGTCAGATAACGCTTTCTGCACGTTTTCTTGTAAAAGTCTTTCAAAAAAACCTCTGTTTTTGCCTTTTAAGTGAATTTCGCAATAGCGAACTATTATTATTTTCTTCATAAGTTGATTTTTCTGTATAATTCCTTGGCTTTTTTGTTTAAAATATCGACTGCCGTCAAAACATCTTCCTTACTCGTATCAAAAGAAAAACTTACTCTTATCGCGCCGTCAAGCACCTTTTTATCGGTTATAAACGATGAAAGAACGCGCGAGTGCGGGGACTTTGAGTTACATGCCGAACCCGTGCCGATAACTATTCCCTCGTCGTCCGCCATGTTTTGCAAAACCGCGCCCCGAACGCCTACCGCGGAAAGCGAAATAACGTACGGCGAGCCGTTTTCGGGTGAAATGACTTTGAAATACGTTTTATCGATTTTCGACAAGAAAAGTTCTTTTAACTTCGCCGTTTTTTCGCGGTTTTCTTCGCGGAGCGGATAGTATTTTTCGAACGCGTCGGCAAAAACCTTTATTCCGAACAAATTTTCGGTGCCGCTTCTCAGTCCGCCTTCTTGTCCGCCGCCGATAATGTACGGCGCAACGTGAAGTTTTTCGTTGTATAAAAGCGCACCCACGCCCTTCAACGCCTTTATCTTGTGCGCCGACACCGAGTAAAGGTCGATTTCGTCACCAATTCTCTGCGTAGTTTTGCAAAGAGCTTGCACGCCGTCGCTGTGGAACACGGCTTTCGGCGCGATAGCCTTAACCCTTTTTGCGATTGAAGCGATATCGTTTATCGCGCCCGTTTCGTTGTTGACGTGAACAACGCTTACGAAAGTAGTGTTTTTGTCAACCTTACTTAAAAGGTCGTTTTCGTCAACGGCTCCGCCATCTTTCAGTGCGGCGTATCGTACGTCAAAACCCTTTTGTCTAAGAGCTTCAAACGTTTTAAAAACCGCCGAATGTTCGCTTAACGTCGTCACGGCGTTTCCGCGTTTAAAAAAAGAAAATATAGCCGTATCGTCCGCTTCCGTTCCGCAAGAAGTAAAAATAATCTTCTTTCCTTTGAAAGCTTTCAATAAAACTTCCCTTGACTTTTCAAGAATTTTCTTTGCTTCCATTCCGCCTTTGTATAGAGCGGACGGATTGTAAAAACAGTCGCATAAAAGCTTCAAATCCCTTTCCGCAATCTCTTCGTCCGGCTTCGTAGTCGCCGCGTTGTCAAGATATATCTTGTTCATAATAATTTTAATAATTCCTTTATTTATAAGCGATTTTAAGAGTTTTTATGACAGACATAATCACTTTAATTCAGCCACCGTAACGCCAATTCCGCCCTCGGAATAGTCTCCCGGTCTTATCGACTTTATTCGCTTATCGGCTTTTAATAATTCTTTAATAGAATTCCTTAAAATGTTTTGTCCTACCCCGTGAATGACTTTTACTTCGCTCGCACCCGATAAAACGGCGGAGTCGATAAATCGCGTTACTTCGTCCAACGCTTCTTCACGTCTTTTGCCCACCACGTTAATTTCTTTTTTAAAGTCGGTGTTTATATCGCGCGTTACTTGCACGGTTTGTTTTTTCGACTTTTCTTTACTTTTACTTTTAGCCGCAAAAAACAATTCCTTTACTTTAACGTCAAGCCGCATCGCCCCGACGGCAACCTGAACTTCGCCTTTTTTGTTCGGCAAAGTCGTAATGTCGCCTATCGCGTTCATGCTCGGAATATAAACTTTAACGCCCGGCTTAGCGT
>CAKQSU010000151.1 GCA_934273135.1 uncultured Clostridia bacterium | reverse complement strand
ACGCTTGTAAAAAACGAGGAAGTAAGCGAGTTTTTAAAGACAATCGACGCGTGCGTTAAGGCAAAAATCGACGCCTTTATCGTTCAGGATTTCGGCATGGCAAATCTAATAAAAAGCCGTTACCCCGCCGCCGTTCTGCATGCAAGCACGCAAGCGGGCGTAAACAATTACCGCGCCGCCAAAGTCTTTAAGGACTTAGGCTTTACGCGCGTCGTATTGTCGCGCGAAACGAGCGAGGAGGACTTGAAAAAAATAATATCGCTCGGGATAGAAACGGAATTTTTCGTTCAAGGCGCACTATGCGTTTGCTTTTCGGGCAACTGCTATATTTCAAGCGTAAAATGCGGGGCAAGCGGAAACCGAGGACTGTGCCGTCAGCTTTGCAGGCTCAAATATTCAACCGATAAAAAAAGCGGATACCTACTTTCTCCGAGCGACTTATGCCTTGCAAAAAACGTGCCGTATCTATGCTCGGCAGGCGTTACGAGTTTGAAAATCGAAGGCAGACTTAAACGCCCGTCTTACGTTGCCGCCGCGGTAAAACTTTATAAAACTGCCGTCGAAAACTATGAAGAAACCGCGATTAACCGACTTATAGAGGCACTTAGCAAAATTTCAAGCAGGGGCAAGTATAACGAGCAAGCATATCTATTTAAGCGCGACGATATAATAAACCCCGAAGTAAACGACTACGCCGGCAAAAAAATCGGAGTTGCAAAAGAAGTAAAAAAATTAAAAAACGTTTACCGCGTTTTTATCGAAACAAAAGAAAAAATATCCGCCGGCGACGGACTTAACATCGGCGGCGTAACGCTCGGGGTCGGGAACGCCGACGCTACAAACGGCGGATACTACGTTTACACCGTTCGCCCGATAAAGGAAAATTCAATCGTTTTCCGCACGCTCGACAAGGCTTTTGAAGATAGCGTTATGCCGACGGAACGCAAAATTGAGGTTGACTGCGCCGTGAAAGCGATAGCCGGGCTACCTCTTGAAGCTTCTTTTTCGGCAAGCGGCTTAACCGTTACGGCTTGCGGCAACGTTTGCGAAAAAGCCGAAAAAGCCCCTCTCGACGAGCTTTCGGCGCGCGGCGCGATAAAATTCGGCGAAGAACCTTTTCTTCTAAAAAGCTTCACTCTCGACACGGACGGCGTTTTTGTGCCGCGCTCGGCTTTAAACGCCGTACGGCGCGAAGCAACGGCAAAACTGAAAGCTGCGATTATCGAAAGCAATTCGCCCGTAGCAGAAAATCCGCAAAGCCGATTAACGGATTATCCGACGCCGCCCGCAATAAATCTTCCGTCTTATAACTATATAATAATCGACGAAAAAACGGAATTTACGGTAAAACCCGACGAAAAAATAATAATTTCGCCTACCGATTATGCCGAAGAAGTCGTTAAAAAGCTCATCGAAAAAGTATCCGCAAAAGGCTACGCCGATACGGTTTACCTTAACTTGCCGACCGTGGCAAACGGCGACGAAACCGATTACCTTTATTCCCTTGTCAAATCGATTAAAGAAAGCGGCTTAAACGTCGGCATAGTGGCAAACAATTATTACGGCTTTTCGTTTTTGAAAATTTGCGACTGCGTTGCGGGAACGGGCTTGAATATTTTTAACGATTTTACCATAAAGTCGCTTTTGGATTCGGGATTTAAGGACTGTATATCTTCGATAGAAAAAGTAAAAACGGCGGGCGCGAAGTATATAGGCAATCCGCCGCTCATGACTATGGTTCACTGCCCGTACAAAGTCGCAAAAAATTCTTCTTGCGCGCGTTGCGCTTACGACGGCAAGCTCGAATATAAAGACGAGCGCGGCAACGCCTACGTCATCACCCGATACAAAATCAAGTCCTGCTATTTTGAATTGCGTTTCAAAAGCCCGACAGAATATTCATCGCTTATCAAAAACGACGGCGCACGCTTCGTAAAGGATTTGAGATAAAAAAAACATCGCGTAGAAAGTTCATTCTTCGCGATGATTTTTTTTATTTTTTAGGACTTACGCCGTAACGTTGCTTAAAGCACCTTGAAAAGTATAAGGGGTCTTTTATCCCAGAAGCAAGGCTTGCTTCTTTCACGTTAAAATTTGTCGTATCGAGCAAGGCTTTTGCGTAAGAAAGGCGGAGCCGCGTTAAAAACGCAAGCGGGGTTTCGCCCGTTTCCTTTTGGAAAAGTTTACGTAAATAATCGGGCGAGAAGGGCAGCGAATCAAGATACGCGCTCAGCTCGAAATCGACTTCCTTAAACCGAGCAAGCAAAGTTTTTTCTATTTCCGTAATCACTTCGGAATGCTTTTTTCCGCATTCTTCTAAAGCCGAAACGATAAGTTCACACAAGATAGTCCGCACCTTCTCGCTCACATCGTTTCCGCAAGCGAAAAGCCGCGCGGCGTAATCAAGCAAGAGATAAAGCCTTTCGTTATCGCCGACAGAAAAAGAAAACGGTTTTTTGAATTGCTCGGCGTTAAAAAATGCAGACAAGCATTGACGCGGGCAAGTTAAATCAATCTCATAATTTTTGTTTTGCGGCACGTACGCGCCGTCGCCGCTTTTAAGCATTAGCTCCGTTTTGCCGATTTTAACGCTCGCCGTTCCGCTTTTTACCAGGACTAAAAAACCCGTGTTCGCTCTTCCTTTTCTTTTTTCGCTCGGGAAGCACTCCGAAGCAAAAACTATTCCGCTTTTCATTTCAGCTCCTTAAAAATTCTCTCAAAAACTTTCCGACGCCGTCATCGTCAACGCTTTCGCAAACAATATCGGCTTCACGTTTTACTTCGTCGCTTGCGTTTTCGGGCGCGATAGAAAGCGCGGCGAATTTAAGCATATCGATATCGTTTTCGCCGTCGCCTATGGCAACAGCGCGGCTTTTATCCACGCCGACTATTTTGCAAACCTTTTTCAACGCTTCCGCTTTGGAACACTCTTTCGGCACAAATTCGATAAGCCGCTTTCTCGATGAGTAAACGTTGACCGATGGCAAAGCAAATCGCATTTTTTCTGTTAAAGGCTTAACCCGAGCTTCTTCAACCATATAAAGATACTTCGTAACGCCGCATTTTGCAAGCGATGAAACGTCCTTGACTATTATCGGCGCGACTTTGGAAATGGATACGTATTCCGTCAAAAACTCACTTTCTTTTTCGGCGTACAACTTTCCGTCCGCCCAGCAAATAACTTCCGCGTTCACTTTCCGCCCCTCGGCGCAAATTTTTTCGGAAACGCTTTCTGTTAGAGCGCAAGAGTAAACTCTGTTTTCTCCGACGTAAATTTCCGCGCCGTTATAAACTATAACGGGATTAGAAAAAAGCGCGCAAGATTTTATTATGTCTTTTACGCCCGCGTAAGGTCTGCCGGTCGCAAGCACGAAGATATAGCCCTTTTCGCTTAAAGAGCGTATGGTTTTAGTCGACTTTTCGCTCATTTTCCCGTCGAAAGGAACGAGCGTTCCGTCAATATCCGCGGCTATAAGTCGATAATCGGCACTTTTTAAGTTTTCAAGACCGGCTTTTCGCATAAAGAGTTCTCCTTGCTTTACGCTTCAATGATACACCGTAAAAGAATTTTAGTCAATGATTTAAAAGCCGAAAACGGCAAAAAATTACCCGCCGACTTTAAAAGCGACGGGATATTTTTTCGGACACTAATTCAGATAAGAATACAGATAAGGTTGTTTTTGCCTTCGTTTACGGCTTTCGTAAGTATCCGTCTTACCCTCCCTTTCAAATTCTCGTTGAGCGAAAGGCACTTTGCGTTGAGTTCTCCGCCGATAAGCGAATATAAAGGTCTGCCGAAAACTTCGGTTTGCATAAAGTCCTCGCTTTCGGAAA
>CAKQSU010000150.1 GCA_934273135.1 uncultured Clostridia bacterium | reverse complement strand
GCGTTAAACACTATTTGCGGACGATATTTTTTGAAAACGTCCTCTATCTTGCCCTTGTCGCGAACGGACGCAACAAGCGTCAAAAGGTTTACTTCCGGATGATTGAATTTGAGTTCCTGTTCGATGTCGTAAATGTTGTTTTCGTAAATATCGAGAATAATGAGCTTTGCCGGGTTGTGCGTCGCAATCTGACGGCAAAGTTCGCTGCCTATCGAGCCGCCGCCGCCCGTAACGAGTACGACCTTATGTTCGATATACCCCATAATTTCGTCGAGATTGACCTTTACGGGTTCTCTGCCCAAAAGGTCTTGCATATCGATTTTTTTAAGGTTTGAAAGCTTTACGCCGTTTACGAGTTGATAAACACCCGGGAGAGTAAGCACGTTGCGGCTCACTTTGTGGCACTTTGCGTAAACGTCTTTAAGCCTTTCCGCCGGGACTGCAGGCATTGCCACGATTATTCCGTCAGCATCGTATTTTTCGTAGATTTTTTTCAGATCGTCCGTCGTGCCTACGACCTTAACGCCCTCTATGGTCGAGCCTTTTTTCGACAAATCGTCATCGATAAGTGCGACGGGATAGCGATTGGTTTTGTCGGAATAAAGCATTTCCTTAACGATCGTCGCGCCCGCGTCGCCCGCGCCCACCACGATGGTTCTTTCCTTATCCCCGGAAACAGCCCGCCGTATATATTGAATTATCGCGTTTTTAAGCCTTACTGAAAACCTCAACGCGAGAGTGACTATATAATCGATTGCGATATACAAAAGCAGGTCGCGGAAAAGTATCGTCCCGCCGTTTTTCTTGCTTATCGCGACGAATATTATAAAAATCACGAAAATGACGGCGTACCCCGCGGTAAGCCATATCGCGCCCTTAATACTGTAATTTTTTAAAATGTACGAGTACTGATGGCACAAAAAAAGAATGAGAACTTTTATCGCCGCGCAAATTAAAAGGACAAGCCAGACTTTGGAAAAAAAACCGCCCAAGTCATTGTCGTTACGGAAAAAGTAAACGAGCGCGGTGGCGAAAAACACCGATAAAAGGTCGCAACCTATCATTACGAAGTATTTAAAAATCTTTTTGCTGTAATTCCTCATGTTCTCCTGAAAAATCGGCTAAGATGTCGAACAAACGAAAATCAAGTCGAAAAATGTCTTTGTATTGATTATAATATCATAAAGTCGGTTTTAAGTCAACGCTTTTAGTATAAGCTTTTTGTTTTCTTGAAATATTCAATATCCCGCCTTTTTCTTTAAACCGCGCCTTACCTTGTCCTCTTTTAGCCTTAAACCGTGCTTTAACTTATCCTCTTTTACGCAAAAGTACGCCTATAAGCCGATTATCGATATATTTTATTCCTTAACGCCTAAACTTTAAACACCGTCCTCTCAAAAACATTCTATTAAGAAATTTGCCGTCGATAAAATTTCTATCTCCATCCGCGCTTCAAGCGAGTCTAACGCCGACGGATTTACATATATTAAAATCCCCCCCTTAAATTTTTTCGTACAGCACGCCTACGGCTTTAGTTTTGTACAAGACAATGCTGTCCATAAGCATACATTTTTCCCATTTTACGATAAACTCCGGCGCACCGAGTTCTATAAGCGCGCCTATCCTTTTGGCGTAAACATTCATACGCTCGCCGTACTTACCGAGTTCTTTTCCATTCGAAACGTCGACAGAAAAAGTTCCGCTTTCGACAGCGGCAATCACGTTGTTATAGCAATCGAGCAATTCATCGAAACAGACAAGGCTTTTATCGAGCTTCACTGTTTCGACGTGAGAATACTTTTCCGCATCTAACAGGCAAAATGCATCTTCGCTTATCGAGCGAGCGATGTCGAGTCCGCCGTTTTCGTCTATACGGTCAAGCATAGTTTCGAGATAATCTTCGGGGGCGGTCACAGCTTTTGCAATAAATACATTTTTCATAATTTACACCTCGTAAAATCAATATGGTTTTTGTTTTTATAATTACATTATATCGTTTATAATGCGACAAAAACGGTACGTCTACGGGTTTTTAAAAACGTTTTTTGGGTATTCCTATTTTTTCAAGCCATTCGTTTAAAAGGTTTAAACGACCGATTTCTTGCTTAATTTCTTCCTGTTTTCTAATGATTTCGCACGCCTTAACAAGCGTTTCTTCGTCTATATCGCCGCTAAGATGATATTTTATCGGAAGCAAAACTCTTTCGCCGCCGCTAAATTCGCCGCGATAATATTCTAAATCGACGTAATCATGCATAACCTCTGAGTAAAATTCGCCTGTATAGCAGCCGCTATCGTCGGAAATTAAAAAATATCCGCACGTCGTCATATCAGAAATATCGCCGTGTTTTTTTAAACGTTTTAAATGTTTATCTTTCCACGCTTTATCTTTTTTGCTCAACTTTTCGCCGCGCCTTTCCGCCTCTTTTGCCGACCAATTTGCAAGCGACAACAAAACAAACGGCTGACTATCGGAATATAAATTATACCCGAACGGTGTTTTTCTGCTGCAAACTATATCTCCGCGATGAAACGGCGTGGGAACGTCTATCCAAAGTCCCTCGAAAAATTCGTCCTTTTTTAAGGTTTCGTTATTTGTCAAGACAAAACAATCGTCTACGCTCATCGAGTTCCCGTCTTTATCGGTGCTGAGCATTATTTTTCTATCCGGCGACGAAAGATATTTTTTTGTGTATTCTATACAAACAATATTGAGGTCGAAGTCTTGTTCGATTATGCTCTTCATATACTCGAAATCGGTATAAATTCGCCCAAAATCACCGCACGGGGAAGAATCATCCTTGCAATAATACCGAAAGGAATAAAGGGTTTGGTCGTCCTTTTTGTAAAATTCATCAATAAGCGCGTTATCCCTTTCTATGAAGTCGTTTAAAAGCGCGAACAGACTCGGCGCATAGTCTATGTTCGGACGCCTTGGAACTTCTTCGTCCGACATTTCTTTCATGATTTCACGCCAAGCGTCGTGTTTTTCTTTAAGCGTAATATCGGGATTAAGCCACACCAAAAACGCGCTCTCGATTGCAGTGAATTTATGTCCTATTTTTTCGTTGTAATCTCTTACGTCCTTAG
Organism: uncultured Clostridia bacterium; assembly: GCA_934273135.1. Taxonomy (GTDB): domain Bacteria; phylum Bacillota; class Clostridia; order Christensenellales; family Borkfalkiaceae; genus UBA4636. The sequence goes on along the minus strand of CAKQSU010000150.1, from coordinate 782 downwards.
AACGTATATATTTGTAAATATTCATCATACACATATTATAGCAAAGGCTATGGGACTAATTCGCCCCATAGCCTTTGCTGTTTACTTATTTTTCGATTTTTTTATTGTATCCAATTCTTTAATTCGTTGTTTCAAACGAATATAAGCAGTTCTTTCTCTTTGTCTTCCCTTAGACCAAGTCAAATATTCTAAGCTTTTCTGAAATTGAGAAAACAAGAATTCCTGCTCGGGACTTGTTCCTCCAAAAGGCGAATACTTTAATTTCTCAAAAATTTCATACAATTTATTATAAGTCTTTAATTGGTACTCGACACCGTTTTCATAAACACCTTCTAATTGTTGTTGAGATATATCGTTGTATTCCGGCGCCAACACAAAATATTTCTTTGTTTCGATATTACGATATTCTTTTTCGATATAATCATGGTATCTGCTTAACTGAGAATTGTATTTACCATTCGCATTAGATTTTTCAGATTTACCGTTAATCTTAGAATCTATCTTATTTTCTACAACAATTATATGCTTCTTGCTTTTAAATAAGAGATCTATATTATTTTCTCTTTCTCTAACAATTTCAAATTTTTCATTTTCAGAAACACTTTTTACCTCTAAGAAATCATGCAAAAAAGAATAAATTAAGCTATTATCCCTTCTCAAAAAGTAAGCAATCTGATTAGAAGTAGAAACTTCGAGCTGAGCTCTTCCACTTATAATAGAAAAGCACTGTTCGTCATCAATCTTATTGATATCGATTGTTTCATCTGATTCAACAACATAAC
>CAKQSU010000149.1 GCA_934273135.1 uncultured Clostridia bacterium | reverse complement strand
ATAATTATAAGCAGGAGCAAATAAGTGAAGAAATGAAAGAATTTATTGAGAATATCAAGTAATAGTTTTCGACTTTCGCAGTTGTCTATAAATCGAATATTTCCACAAAATGCAGAACAATACCAGCTCTGCATTTTTATTTTCCCCATAACATTTTCACGATAAGAAAAGTTTTATGGCGCACCCAAGTTCATGCGCACTGCGAATAGACTTTCACCCCGAAAGTGCGCTATAATTTTAGTGTGGGGCTTAAGTATAGGCTCGACTAAAATTTCAGAATGGTGGTGATGATATGACTACAGATTCTATCGCTGACAAGCTGGCGAAACTCGAAAAGAAGATCGCCAAGCGTGAGAAAGCTATCGCTGACGAGACAAAGGAGCTTGATAAGGATAAGGCAGAGTACAATAAGCTCTACATCATGTTCCTGTCCGACAAGTACAAGCTGAGCGGCAAAGACCTGTTCCATAATCAGCTTGAAAAGCTCCGTGAGGGTGAGCAGTCCGATGATGATACGGACAATACTTCGCTTATTAAAAAAATGCGTGAGTGCGGTTATGTTTTTACCAATGAAAAGCGAATGATCGCTAAGCCTGCAAATGTGAAATACGGGTGTTCAATAGCCAAACTCGGTTATGGTTATTCAATGGAAATGCTTCAGACCAGAATTGCAAACAAGCAGAGATCAACGCATTGATAACGGATTTGTTTTCATTTGCATAAGAATAAAATTTGCTTACAAGCTGATACAATTTGTCAACATCACAGATTACATCAAGGTTGAAAGTATACCCGCAGTCAACGTTGCTTCGAGTGGTGAAAATCATCTTACAGCCATAATTGATAAGTGTACTTAGAAAGCCGTCATTTGCAGTATTGAGGTTATCAATTATGATGAGGGAATCACTTCGCAGACTTTTCAGAAAACGGATATGCTTTGTAAATCTGGTGTGTTCATCATCGGAAATGTTATCCCCTGCAAAATCCATATCGGTTATCATTTCTTTCAGGCTGCCGTGATAATTGAAATACAGAATATTTCGGTATTCTTTCTTGAAGTTCTTTGCGTACGCTTTGGCAAATTCGCTTTTGCCTATGCCTGCGAAGCCTTTTATGAAAACCCTGCTGTGTTCCTGCAAAGCCATATGAAGTTCGTCAAGTTCCGTATCACGTCCGCAGAAATATCTGCACGGTGCGGGAACTTCTGCACCAAATATACACTCCGAAGCAGTAACCGCAGAGGTTGGCAGCATTGGCTTATCGGCAGATACAAAAGGACGGTCAATAGCGGCAAAAATCATATTTCCAATAAAGCGGCAGACTTCGGATTCATCTGCGGTGTCTATATCAATCAGTATTTCATTTTTCTTTTCTTCGGAAAGAGAATAGTCGTTTGATACAAGAGTTACAAGCTCATTGCAGAGGTTACTTAAATCATAAACCACATCAACACAGTTATCCTGAAAATCATATCCGATGCTTTCACAGCCATTGTCACGATAAAAATTTATGAGGTCGGCAGGAACAGGACGGCTGCCTTTTATCCAGCGTGATATTGAGGAGCTTTCAAAAATTTTATCATCGCAGCTGTCATAGTATTCGGAGAATAATCCCGTTATGAGGTCGGTTTGCGTGAATGCACGTTCTCTGTTCTTGGAAATGTGCATATTCTCACGGCAGTTTTTGATTATGATGTTTATTACTGTGCTGAAATCCACTCTGCGCATGGCTGTTCCTTTCGTGATTTTTCTTTCAGTATAACACAATTTTTAACAAAAATCAAATCATAAACTTGTTTGTGTTTTTACAAATAATTTATTGCTTTAAAGCGGAATATGATGTATAATAAATATAGTCATAATCTGCTGTTTGGAAAGGTAGGATATTATGAAATTAAAACAGCAGGATAAAATTACGGCTCTCTATTGCAGATTAAGCCGTGACGATGAATACAATGGCGACAGTATGAGCATTCAGAACCAGAAGGAGCTTCTTCTGAAGTTTGCTAATGACAACGATTATTACAACACCGAATTTTTCGTTGATGACGGCTACACAGGTACAAACTTTGACCGTCCCGATTTCAAAAGACTTATTGAAGCGGTTGAGGACGGAAAAATAGGCACTGTTATCGTGAAAGACCTCTCCCGTTTCGGCAGAGAGTATTTGCAGACAGGATTTTATACGGAAATGTTTCTTCCGGATAACGATGTTCGCTTTATTGCTATCAATGATTCCGTTGACAGTGATGATGGAGATAACGATTTTGCTCCGTTCAAGAATATCATCAATGAATGGTATGCAAAGGATTGTTCCAAGAAAATACGTGCTGTTATGAAAATGAAAGCTCAGCGTGGTGACTGTCTTACGGGAATAGCTCCATATGGATATATGAAAGATCCCAATGACAAGACAAAGCTTATTCCGAGTGACCGTGCGGATTACGTTAAAATGATGTATCGTATGGCTATCGAGGGATGCAGCTGCGGTGAGATCGCTACGAAAATGAGAAGTATGAATCTCCCCATTCCAAAGGCTGATAATTACATCAGAAACGGTCTTGAAAACTGTGCTTCATATCCGAAATATCCATACTATTGGCTAAAAGCAACCGTTAAAACTATTCTTCTCAATCCTGTTTATACGGGCAGAACCGTTGCTCTGAGATATACGAATAAATCGTATAAAAACAAGAAAAGGATAGAGCGTCCCGAAGATGAATGGGTAGTGACCGAGAATACTCACGAAGCTCTTGTCAGCCGGGAGGACTATGATACGGTTTACAAAAGGCTATCGGTCAAGACAAGGGACAAGGTTACAAATCCCGACAACATTTTCAGAGGTCTTGTAATGTGCCCCGACTGCGGAAAGGTTCATGGATTTTCAAAAAGGTATGATAACCGAAATTCCAAAGGCGTTTATCGCTGTCGGACTGCTATCAGATATGGCAAGGAATATTGTTCATCTCACTACATAACCTTTGAACAGCTTTACGATGTTGTTCTTGCGGATATTCAACACCATGCAACTCTTTTTGAAGAAAATGCGGATAAGTACATTGATATTCTTTCCAAGGCTTCTGAAACCGATAAGGTCAAGGAGAAAAACTCTCTTATCAAAGAGCAGGACAAAGCAAAAAAGAGGATCGGTGAGCTTGATACTCTTTTGCAGAAAATCTATGAAGATATGGTTTTCGGTGTTATTTCAAAGGAAAGATATATGTCAATGTCGGAGAATATGGAAAAGGAGCTTTCGGCATTAAAGGCAAGGTCAAATGAGATTTCGGCGGCTTTGCAGGAGAATGATGCAAACAGAGCAAATGCGGAAAAGTTTGCCGAGCTTATCGATAACTACATCGGAATTACCGAGCTTGACTATGAGCTTGTTCACACCCTTATTGAAAAGATATATATTCACGAAAGGGAGAACATCGACGGCAAAGCGGTTGTCAGGGTGGATATTTATTACAGGTTTATCGGCAGTAATGCCGATTCGGACAATCCCACCGAGATATGCAGACGCCGCTCCTAAAAAAATGAACACATATCATTTTGGAGCACAATGATATGTGTTCATAATCGGTCTTGACCTCGCCGAAGTCAGCCGCCCACTCGTCAAAATGGTCAATGCTGCAGTCTTTCAGCATATCTGCCTGCAGATAGCGCATCATGGTATAGAGTTCGCACATTGAATTCGAGATAGGAGTGCCCATACCCACAGGCTATCTACTACACTTTCTCAAAATCGCCGTCGGAGAAATTTACCTCTCCGACGGTCAAATATTAAAAACTGAAATGAATTTTTATGCGCTCTTCATCGGTAATATCGACCCTGTTTATCATTACCTTTGCAAGAGCGTTCTTTTCTTCCATAGAAAGCTCGTCCC
>CAKQSU010000148.1 GCA_934273135.1 uncultured Clostridia bacterium | reverse complement strand
AGGTAAAAGAGTCTTTTTTCGATGAAGGATTCGATTATGACAACTTATTCGACGCGGTAAAAGGTCTTGTCGAAAACGAGGATAACAAAATCATACTTTACAATAAAAAGCAAATAAAAAGAGACTTAAACGAAAAAGGAGTTTTATTAAAAGCGAAAACCGACGACGTTATGCTTTTAAAATATCTCACCGATTACACGGGAAAAGAAGAAACGGCTGAAGAAGTTTTCGCCGTAAAGTCGCTTGATAAAACAACGCCTGCGTATTCGTTAAATCTTTTATACGAAGAGCTTTTTGAAAAAGCGGACGATAACGAAAAAAAGATTTATAACGAGATAGAGCTTCCGCTTTCGGACGTTTTGTTCGACATGGAGGAGGAAGGCTTTAAGATAAGCGCGGAAAACCTTGACGAAATGTCGGCTTACTATACGGGAAAAATTGCCGAATTAAGTGAAAAAATCAATGCTCTTGCGGGCGAAAAAATAAACGTTAATTCGCCGAAACAACTTGCGGAGTTCTTGTATACAAAACTCGGGCTTAAACACGGAAAGAAGAACAAAAGCGGGTATTCGACAAACGTCGATTCGCTCGAAAACCTTATCGACGAACACCCCGTAATACCGCTTATACTCGAATACAGAAAATATTCCAAACTTTTATCGACTTATATCGACGGGTTCCGTCCGTTAATCGATAAAAAAACGGGGCTTGTGCATACTACTTTTTATCAGGCGCAAACTTCCACGGGTCGACTTTCTTCAAGAAAGCCGAATTTACAGAACATTCCCGTAAGAAGCGAGGAAGGCAAGGAAATACGAAAACTTTTCACCGCGCGTTCAAGCGACAGAGTTTTAATCGACGCCGACTATTCGCAGATTGAATTAAGACTTTTAGCGGCGTTTTCGGGCTGTGCGCCGCTTATCGAGGCGTTTAAATCAGGTCGCGACGCGCATGCCGAAACGGCGGCAAAAGTATTCAAAGTCCCCGTCGAAGAGGTTACGCCTTTCATGCGCCGTAGCGCGAAAGCCGTAAATTTCGGCATTATATACGGGATTTCCGAATACGGACTTGCGGAAAACATAGGCGTAAAACCAAAAGAAGCCGCGCAGTATATTAAAAACTATTTTGAAACGTATCCGGAAGTAAAAGCGTATATGGACGGGAACGTGAAAAAAGCCAAAGAGTGCGGATACGCGGTGACTATGACGGGGCGCAAACGGTATATCAGAGAGATAAATTCTTCAAATTATAACTTACGCCAGTTCGGCGAAAGGGCTGCAATGAATATGCCGCTTCAAGGTTCCGCCGCGGACATCATTAAAATTGCGATGATAAACGTATATACGCGCCTAAAAAAAGATAATCTTAAATCAAAACTTATATTGCAAGTCCATGACGAGCTGATTGTGGACGCGTTCAAAGACGAAGCGGAGAAAGTTAAAAAAATCGTAAAAGAATAGATGGAAAACGCGGTTAAGCTATCGGTGCCGTTGACCGTTTCTTTAAGCGAGGCGGAAAACTGGTATGACTGTAAGTAAGAAAAAAATTGCCGTTACGGGCGGAATCGGAAGCGGAAAAAGTACCGTTACGAAAATTATAAGCGACTTAGGGTACCCGACTTATTCCGCCGACGAGATTTACGCGGAAATAATAAGAAATCCCGTTGTTATTAAAAAAGCTTCCGCTCTGCTCGGTATAAACGTTTTACATAAGGACGGAAAGGCTGTTTTTGACAGAAAAGAGGCTGCAAAAGTCACTTTCAGCGACAAAGCAAGAAAAAAAATGCTTGAAAATTACGTTCATCCGCTCGTGTACGAAAAAATCGACGAGATTTTCGAAAGTTCGATGACGACGACTTTTTTTGAAATTCCTTTGCTGTTCGAAACAGAGCGGCAAGGCGACTTCGATTGCGTTTTGCTTGTCGAAAGAGAAGAAAAAACGCGCGTGGAAGCGGTGAAAAAAAGAAGCGGATTGACAGAGGAAGAAGTTTACGCGCGGATAAAAAATCAATTCGATTATAAGAATTGTAGCGCGAAAAATCTTTTTACGATACATAACGACGGCGATTTGAATAACTTGGAAAAAGCCGTCAGGGAGTGCGTTGAAGAAATCTGTAATAAAAATAATTAGGATAGCATCGCTTTTTTTGTGTTCGATTGTCTTTGTCGCGGGGGTTGTTTATCACTTCGACGAAAAACGAAAAGTTTTAAAATTTGCCGATTATATCGAGCGTTACGCCGATACTTACGGGCTTGACGAAAAAATCGTGAAAGCGGTGATAAAGGTTGAGAGTGATTTTGACGAAAATGCCGTTTCTAAAAAGGGCGCGGCGGGACTTATGCAGCTAACGCCGTCGACATTTGAGTATTGCGAAAAACTTCTTTCCTTGTCTTTAGAAGTCGAAGGCAAAGAAAAGGTCGTAAAGCGCGACATATTCGACCCGAACGACAATATTGCGGCGGGTTGCGCGTATTTACGCTATTTGTATGAAAAATTCGGCACGGAACTCGAAGTTTTGTGCGCTTACAATGCGGGCGAAGGAGTGGTGAAAAGCTGGCTAAGCGACAAAAATTATTCCGCGGACGGCAAAACGCTCGTCGAAGTGCCGTACAAGGAAACTTATGATTTTGTGAAAAAAGTTATATTTTTAACGAGGGTTTATTAAATGAAAGCAGTAGTTCAAAGAGTAAAATACGCTACGCTCGATTGCGACGGAAAGCGTATTAGCGAGATAGGGAAAGGGCTTTGCGTGTATTTTGGCGTAGCGAAAGGCGACGACAAGAAAAAAGCCGATTACATAGCTAAAAAAATACCCGCTTTGCGCGTGTTCGAAGACGAAAACGGAAAAATGAATTTATCCGTTAAAGATATAGGCGGAGAAATACTTGCGATTTCGCAGTTTACGCTTTTGGCGGACCTTTCTCACGGTAATCGACCGGGGTTTTCGGAAGCGGAAGAACCGCAAAAAGCAAACGAAATGTACGAATATTTTATGGAAAAGCTTAAAGAAAGCGGCGTACCCGTAAAAAACGGGGTATTCGGCGGAGATATGAAAATAAATCAGCTTAACGACGGACCCGTCACGATAATTTACGAGGTCTAAGTATGTTCGAAAAAGAAATAAGAGCTAAGCTTTTAGAACGAGGCGCTGCGATTGTCGGGTATTGCAAGCTTGATTTTGCGCCCGTTAAAGAACTGAACGACCATGTTTATTGCGCTTCTATATGCGTTAAACTCTCGGACAGCGTTCTTAAAACGATAACGGACAGAACTTGCGCTCGACGCGGTGAATTTTATAGAGGAAAGGGGGTACGGGGCTTTTCCGATTGCGGCTTCGCAAAGCGTACCGGGGAATCCTTACTTCGGAATTTTTCAGCACAAAACCGCGGCAAGACTTTCCGGCGTGGGGTACATAGGTAAAAACGATTTACTTATAACCGAACGATTCGGCTCGAAAATAAGGCTTGCGACGGTGCTTACAAATATGCCGCTCGAAAGGGATATGCCGATTTTAAGATGCGGTTGCGGAAGCTGCAAAGCGTGCTTTAATGCTTGCCCCGTGGGCGCGATATCCGGGGAAGATTTTAACGAGGAGCATATGGGCGAACCGCTCATAGACGTAGAAAAATGTTCGCTCCACATGAAAACATACAAGGACGTGGGGCGCGGGTCCGTGTGCGGACTATGCATAAAAGCCTGCCCGAAAAATAAATTATTTTAGCAAAAAACGCCGAGGGATTGCGTTCTTTATCAATGATTATTTTTGCGGAACTAAATCGAAATTATATTTCCAGATAAACTTATCCACAAAAATGTGCAGCACCTAAAAGAGTGTATTTTTTGATGATTTTTTGCGAGCGCGAGGCAGGCGTACTGAACCGTTTGCGATTGCACTTCGCTGTTG
>CAKQSU010000147.1 GCA_934273135.1 uncultured Clostridia bacterium | reverse complement strand
CCTAAAAGAGCGTATTTTTTGATGATTTTTTGCGAGCGTGAGGGATGCTGTACTTGCCGTACTGCGCCCGAGCGGTCGCAGAAAAGCGCGAAAAAGCCGCCTTTTAGGTAATTAGGGATAAGGAATGCAAGCCCTACAGCCTTTCGGTTGCGGCGATGGATTTTAAAACCCGCTCGAAATAGTCGGGGAGCGACGCGGTAAAACTAACCGTTTCGCCCGTAGAAGGGTGTGTGAAAGTCAGCTTATACGCGTGCAGAAGCTGCCCTTCGAGTGCGAACTTCTGCTTTTTAAACCCGTACGCTTTATCCCCTACAACGGGATGACCCATATATTTTGCATGAACGCGTATCTGATGCGTTCTGCCCGTTTCGAGAATAAACCGGCAGAGAGTAAACTCCTTGTAACGCTTGATTACTTCAAAGTTTGTGGCGGCTTTTCTGCCCGTTTTCGTGACAGCCATAAGCTTCCTATTTTTATCGCTTCGTCCGATAAAGGTTTCTATGCGCCCTTTATCTTCCTTTACCACGCCCTCCAAAAGCGCGATATATTCGCGGCGGCAAGTCTTTTTTTCTATCTGTGAAGCAAGGCTTACGTGCGCGCGGTCGTTTTTTGCCACAACCAAAAGCCCGGAAGTATCCTTGTCGATACGGTGGACTATCCCCGGGCGCAAAACGCCGTTTATGCCGCTGAGCGAATCGAGATGATATAAAAGGGCGTTTACGAGCGTATTGCCTTTCGTTCCGCCGCCCGCATGCACAGTCACGCCTTGCGCCTTGTTGATGACGGCAACGTCCTCGTCCTGATAGATAATATCGAGCGGCATATCTTGCGGCGTTAAGTCAAGCGAAACGGGCTTAGGTTCGTTGACTATTATTTCGTCCCCTTCCTTAACGCCGTCGGAAGCCTTTAAAGCCTTGCCGTTTCGCAAAACAAAGCCTTGCTCGCACAAATTTTTGGCATGCGAGCGGGATATTCCCGTATTTTCGGATAAAAATAAATCGAGCCGCTTGCAAAAAGAAGCGGCTTTTATAATCTTACTTGTCATTTTTATTGCCCTTGCAAATTGCTGTTTCTTTATCGATAAACAAAAAGTAAACAACGAACATTATTCCGCCCACCGTAACGGCAATATCGGCAACGTTGAAGTTTGCAAAAAAATGAACGTAAATAAAATCGCGCACTTCCTTAAAAGCCAGTCTGTCTATGAAGTTGCCGACTGCCCCGGAAGCTAAAAAAGTAATAGAAAGATTGAGCCATTTGCTGTTCTTTTTTTCAAGTATGAAAAATACAACGACGGCGATAAGGGCAATGACCGTCAATACGATAAAAAACGTTTGACCCCAAGGCTTGTCGCCGAGCATGGAAAACGCCGCGCCCGGATTGCGGGTTATATCTATCGAAAATATGTCTTTTATCACAGTGACGTGTACGTTGTTCATTTCGATTAAAGCTTTCGTCAGTTGGTCGACTATGACAACCGCGAAAAAAACTATTGCGTATAACATTGTCGTAATTTCCTTTTATTATTTGCTTGCGAAAAAATTACCTACTTAGCTGAGGGCGGAGAGTGCGTCGGATTGCCGCAACAGGGCGGCGAGTGTCGACGGGCGCGTACTATACCGTACGTAACCGAGACCGAGACGGCACGTAGCGGCAAGGCGGCGTGCTATACGCTCTCAGCCTCTGTATACTCCTAATTCCCTACACAACTCTTCCAACGATAATTCCTCGCTCGGATTCATTGCTTCATCTAAATCGAAAACGTAATCGTCGGCGGGAGCGGCGAAAGAATCATCTTGTTTCGAACCGAAAAACGACGAGGCTTTTTTGAATTTTTCCTCGGAGTTTTCAAAGGTTAAATCTTGCAATAAGTCTGCGAATAAGTCGATTAAACGCTTGTTTTCTTCCTCGGCGGGAGCAACGCTTATCCGTCTACACTTGTCCGTAAAATTCTTTAAAGCCTTTAAGGCAAGAAAGTACCGATATGCGGTTTCTTTTTTTATTTCTTCGGCTTTGGCGTCGGCTTCGGCAACTCGTTTGCCCGCGCGCAAGCGGTCGGCTTCCGTTTCCGCTAACATTCTTTTTAAGTTTTCTTCGCGTTCGATGCTGTCGTACAGCTCGCTTTCGAGCTTTTCGATTTTCTCTTGCGCTTTTAATGCCGAAAGGTCTTCCATCAACCTCTCCTTATGGCGTTTATCATATTCGTTTTAAGCGTGTACAGCTCGTCGGAAAGGTCAACCTTGTAAATATGCGGCTTATCGATACGCTTATATTCGTCCCAGAAAGTTTCCTTTTCCTTTTTGGCGTACGCTACGATTTCTTTAAGCGGCGGCATTGTACCTACAAGTTTGCCGTTTTCGATTACTTTCACCGGGAGTTCTTTCATCGTGTATTCGCCCGGTTCGAAGGTAAGCTTTTTCCACCTTTCGACGGGGTGAACGATTGTCAAAGGTTTGCTTGTATCAAAGGCTTCGCTGCGTAGAGCGATAAGGTCGGCTTCCGCCATTCCGTCTTTGCCGTAAATGCGGTAAATCGTCTTAAAGCCCGGGTTTGTGATTTTCGCGCTGTTGTCCGAAAGCTTAATCTTCGGGATAATTTCGCCGTCCTCTATAACGGCGGCAAGCTTGTAAACGCCGCCGAGAGCGGGCATATCCGCGCTCGTTATGAGCTTTGTGCCTACGCCCCAGCTCGAAATGCACGCGCCCTGGTTCTTGAGCGAAGTTATCGAATATTCGTCCAAGTCGCCCGAAGCGCAAATTATCGTGTTCGGGAAGCCCGCGTCGTCAAGCATTTTACGCGCTTTTTTGGTCAGATAAGCAAGGTCGCCGCTGTCTAAGCGTATGCCGAGCGGTTCATGCCCCGCCGCCCTAAGCTCGTTGAAAACCTTTATGGCGTTGGGAACGCCGCTTTTTAAGGTGTCGTAAGTGTCGACGAGCAGAAGCGTTGCGTCCGGATAGGTTTGGGCGTACGCGCGGAATGCTTCAAGTTCGCTCGGAAAGTTCATAACCCAGCTGTGTGCGTGCGTACCCGAAACGGGAACGGAAAACATTTTGCCCGTCAAAACGTTGGAAGTCGAATTGCAACCGCCGATTATAGCCGCCCTTGCGCCGTAAATACCGGCGTCCGGTCCCTGCGCGCGGCGAAGCCCGAATTCCATTACGTTGTCGCCTTTTGCCGCATAGCATATTTTTGCCGATTTCGTGGCGATGAGCGTTTGGTGGTTGACAAGGTTGAGTATCGCCGTTTCGACGAGTTGCGCTTCCATAACGTCGGCTTTTACCGTCAAAATAGGCTCGCCCGGGAACACGAAAGTGCCTTCCGGTACGGCGTAAACGTCGCCGTGGAAGCGGAATGACTTCAAATATTCGAGGAAAGATTTATCGAAAATTTTAAGCGAATCGAGGTATGCTATATCGTCATCGGAAAATTTGAGATTGACGATATATTCTACCACTTGCTCAAGCCCCGCCGCAACCGAATAGGTTATCAGGTCGTTTTGGCGAAAAAACACGTCGAAAACAGCAGTTTCGCCCCTTCTACCTCGGAGATAGTACCCGTTCATCATAGTAAGCTCGTAAAGGTCCGTAAGCAATGAAAAATTTCTGTCTACCATAAAAAAACAATTTCCTTATATGATTTTCGCTTTTCAAAAAGCGGTGATAATGTCTGAATATATGATTAACGCCGCGTAGGCGGCGTTAATAGAGTTTTTTTGATTGTTAGTCTTTAAACGACTTGATTTCGGGAAGTTCCGCTTCCTTTTCGGCTTTGCGTTCTTCTTCCTTTCTCGCTTCCGTTTCGGCTTTACGTTCTTCGTAAGATTTTCTGCCGGAATCTGCCGCATTGTCGAATTCCATAGACTTTTCGATTACGGGGGCTTTTACCGCAAACGCGGCGAACAAAAG
>CAKQSU010000146.1 GCA_934273135.1 uncultured Clostridia bacterium | reverse complement strand
AATTGAACAACGACATACTGACTTTTGGCTTAATAAAATTAAAATTAGTCCTCAAAACTTTAGTTTAAAAAGTGTAAATTTGGAAGCAAAAAGCAATATGGGTGTATTTTTTGAGAATCTTTTTCAATGCACATTAAATGCTATGCTATCGGGAGGTATTGATGGTTCAATTAACATTATTGACGAAACTGCAGGTTTTATTAAAGATTATACACTCGCATCTATAGAAAATGCTGAAAGAAAGAAAACGGATTTTAAAGAAATAAAATGTAACAAAAATCAATTTGAACCATTTTACCCATATAAAGAAAAAGGATCTAAAAAAATCAATTTATCTTTTCCGATTAAGCAAGAATATTTAGATTCAAAAAATGTTATTGTGTTGGCAATTGATCAAGTGACTCACTTTGAAAAGAATATTTTTTTAGTAACCAGACCTGAACAATAAAAAAGTCTAAACCAAACACTTTCTTATAAGTATTCGATTTAGACTTTTGTTGGTGCGTCCGCCGGGACTCGAACCCGGACCGAAGGCGTCGGAGGCCTTAATGGTATCCGTTCCACCACGGGCGCATATAAAAGCCTTGCGGCTTCCGTTTAATTATTGTACCACTTTATCGGCTTTTTTGTCAAATTTTTTAAAACGAGAATAAAACCTTTTGTAGGGGATTGTTATCTGCTCAATGCCTGTCACCGCTTAAAAAACGTTTTTCAGCCGTTCGATTGCCTTTTTGACATTTTTCTCCAGCTCAAAAAGGAATAAAAATCGTTGGCTAAAAACGCCGCGAAACATATTACCATCGATAAGTAACTTAAATTCTCGGCGGAAGCAAGCGACCAAAGCACAATCAGTACGATATCGTTGGCAATGTAGCCGAGCGCGAAAAACGGACTTCTGCGGAAAGTCAGATAGACGCCGAAAAAACTCGTTGCGACGGACACCGTACTCCATATTAGGTTCGCCGTGTTAAACGCCCGCAATATAAAGTAAAACCCGACCGCCACAAAGCAGCCCGCAACGACCGTGAGCGCGTACTCGGTTTTTCTTATCTTGTTCACTTTAACTTCCGCCTTGCCCTCTTCGTAAGGGTTTTTCAACCAGCTTACGAGCGCGAAAACCGCCATCGGCACGGTCATTCCGACGTAAGTTATCATCTCGCCGTAATATCTTTGCGCAAACGAAATAACGCCGTAAATTACGCCGAAAACGACCATTAGGGCTTGCCCTATCGGATTGCCCTTCGCCGTAAAAATAAGCGCGGTAACGCCGATTACGGAAGCTATGAGCGTAATATATTTTTTTCGGTCGAAAATAAGGAAAGAAGCGATGATAAGCGCGACCGAAACGCTCCACAAAACGACTTCTCCCGTCGAAAAATATTTTGCTTTCGTTTTTCTTTCTTTGTTCATAAAAGTCCTTTTCAACTAAAAAACGCCCGCTCGGCATATCTTCTAAGACCTTACGATACGCTCGCGAACGTTTTTCGTTCCGTCACCCGGTGGCGACCTTGTTATTGATTTTTTTACATTATACCTTTTCTATCCGTTTTCGTCAACATTTTGCGCGCAAAAACACGCGATAATCGACTTATAGGCAAGTTTTTGATTATTTGTTTCCAAAAAAGGAATAAAATCCGATAGTCAAATGCACGAAAAAGGAATAAAATCGGATACTCGTTTTGCTAAAAAAGGAATAAACTCGGCAAATCCGACGATTTAATGGTAAAAAACCAAGGCTTTCACCTAAAATCACAAAAAAGCATAACTTAACGCCGACATTCAAAGATAATCGACTTATAGGCGAATATTGTTTATGCCTTCGAGCTTTAAAAGCCCGATTTTGTTTTTTATGCCGCCGCCGTAACCCGTGAGCTTGCCTTTTGCGCCGAGAACGCGGTGACACGGAATTATTATGCACACGGGGTTTAATCCTACTGCGCCGCCCACCGCCTGCGCGGACATTCTTTTTATACCTTTTTCTTCGGCTATCCTCTTTGCGATTTCGCCGTAAGTCACCGTCTTGCCGTAAGGGATTTCTTTCATTATCTCGCTTACCCGCGCGCAAAATTCAGTCCTTATCCCGGGCGAAAGCGACGGCAAAAAATCGGGGTTTTTACCGCCGAAATAGATATCGAGCCATTCCCTCGTCCGAGCAAAAATTTCGAGGTCGTCGCGTTTTTCAAGTTCTTTTTCCAAGCAATTTTCCGAGCGACTTTTCAATAAAACACCGCGCCCCTCTTCCGACACGTTTTCCTTTTTTCGCCCCGCGGCGCGCTCAAAAGCCTTTGTTACGTCGGGTGAATTTTTGAAAACGAGAGAGCAAAGAGAAACTCCGTCGGACACCATAATCATATCATCGAAGTTTTCGGGCGTAGTATATTCGCAAAAACACATCTTCGACATACGCGTTCTTCCTCGCAAAAATCGGATTTTAAGTGCTTACTTTATGCAAAGTTCGTAAAGCGCGTCCTTATACACGTCGAACATAACGTCGAGCGTGGAAAGCGTTACGTATTCGTTGGGCTGATGGATAGAATCGGCTTCTTCGCCGATAGCGGGTCCGAAAGCGACTCCGCATTTTAACGCGCGCGCATACGTTCCGCCGCCTATGGCGATAGGTTCTTCCTTTTTGCCGGAATACTTTTCCCACACCTTTGAAAGCGTTTTTACGAGCTTGCCGTTTTTGTCGTTATAAAGCGGCGCCTGGTAAGACAAAACTTCAAAATCGCCGATTTTTGCAAGCGATTTTTCAATTGTTTCACGGGAAACGGTCGCGGGATAGCGTATGTCGGTAACATAATAAACATGCGTATCGTCGGTCGATAAAACGTCGGGAGAAAACGTGAGCTTGCCCGTTTCGTCCTCAAAATCTTCAACTCCGGCTCTTTTAACGAACATTCCGTCGTAAACGCCTTTTTCTATATATCCGCCGTCTTCGAGAAACGCCGTCAGCTTTTTAAGCGCGTTCAAGCCCTTTTCGGGCGTTGAACCGTGCGCCGCCTTGCCGAAGCTTTCCGCCTTGATTTTTCCGCCGTTGCCGTCCGCTAAGACCTTTAATCCGTGCTTTTCGGCAAGGTCCTTGTCTAAATTCTCCGCGGCAACGCAAGCGTAGTCGCACACAACGTTCGCCGCGGTGCCGCCGCAAGCCGTAAACGGTTTAAGCTTTCTAAAAGCGTATTTTATATGCAGAATGCCTTTCTCCGCATAGATAACGGGAAAGTCCGCGTCGGGCGAAATGCCCTCTTCCGGCATAACGGCGACTTCGTTGTAATGCTTGATGCAACCCCAGCCGCTCTCCTCGTTGCAACCTAAGATAAGCTTAATCTGCCTTTTGGGCTTATACCCCTCTTCTTTGAGCGCGTACATTGCGAATAAGACGCTTATAGCCGCGCTTTTGTCGTCAAGCGCGCCGCGGCAGAACAGCTTTCCGTCCTTAACGGTCGGCGTAAACGGGTCGGTTTTCCATGCGGAAAGGCTGCCCGCCGGAACAACGTCGAGATGGCAAAGAACGCCGAACGGCTTGCCTTCGCCCCAGATTACCTCCCCGATATAATTGTCGTAATTCTTCGTTTCAAACCCTAACTCCTCGGCAATCGAAAGAGTTACGTCGAGAGCTTTTTTCACGTCCTCGCCAAAAGGCGCGTCCGCCGCAGCTTTTCCTTGAACGCTCGGCACCTCAAGCACCTTAAAAAGCGCGGTTTCGAACTTGTTTTTCAACTCTTTATTCATTTTTTTTAATTACCTCGCAAAAAATTTAATATTTCCGTCAGATATATTATACACTTTTTTGAAAATATGGTAAAATGATTATACTTAATTTTTCTCGACGGGCATAAAAAAATGCATGAAGAACATCGCAAAAGGTTGAGAGCTAAGCTCGCGCTTGACGAAAACGCAATAAACGAGTATGAAGCTCTC